>CALJUA010000113.1 GCA_937975715.1 uncultured Candidatus Planktophila sp. | reverse complement strand
ACTGTCGCCGCGATTTCACTGGCAGGATCTGGACCAAATTTATATCCATAAGGTTTTAGACGATTGTTGATTTCACGGACAGAGATACCAGGTTGAACGGTGATGGTCTTTCCACCATCTTTAATATCGATCTTGGAAAAGTTCTTCCGTGAATCCATCAAGACAGAATCGGAGAGGCTCTGGCCACTAAGGCTGGTTCCGCCAGACCTAAAGGTGAGGGGCTTCTTGCTTGCAAAGTGAGAGTTGAGAAGAGTGCTGACATCAGATGCTGATTCAGGTGATGCAACTGATTCTGGAATTAATAGATAGTGTGAAGCATCGCGGGCATATGAATGCCTATCGATCTCTCGAGTAGAGAGGGTGCTCATGCCTGGGCTGCTGCTAATCGCGCAGCTTCAAGTGCAATATCTGATGTAGCTACAGTGCAACGATCGCCCAGGATTGAGGTCAGCTCGCGGACAACAGGAACAATCTGTGAGACTCCCCCGGCAAACTTCACCGATAACTTCTCACGCCCGGTGATCTCTTCAGTACGATGCACCAAATCTGCAAGATGGTGTGCAGCTTGCTTGGTGATTGCAATTGCGTTGACATCTCCGCCTTCAGCGCAATCTGCGACCACGCGGCTTAAGGATGCAATCTCTGCACGATCTTTACCGTAGACAAAGCTCTTGACGCTCGCCCAATCATTAGCGCCCATCGCCGCAAGAATCTGTGATTCAAGTGTCTTTGGTTCTGGTTTAACTTCAGCATCGATAAAGAGCATCGCTGCACGAATAGCTTCGCGACCCATCCAATAACCGGCGCCTTCATCTCCTAAGAGATAGCCCCAACCTCCGATACGAAGTGTTTCTCCATTTTTGCCTATAGTGAAAGCAACGGCGCCAGTTCCGGCATAGATCAGTACCCCTTCTTTATCTCCAAAGTTCGCTCGGTATGCGAGCTCGATATCTGAAATAACGGTGACCGGGGCTGTGAATTCCTCGCTGAAATACTTCTGAAAGTCAGTGGCAGGTGAAAAACCAGTGATTCCCATAAGGATTTTCTCGACTTTGAACTTCGCTGTGGCATCTGAAATTCCTCGAACTACTTCACGAAGTCTTGCAACAGATTCATCGCGATAGAGGTGTGCATCCATCGCAGGTTGTCGCCCTGATGCGATTACAACATCGCCTTCAAGGAGAGCCCACTTAGTCGCTGATGCCCCTGCATCGATTCCAAGGAATGCCACGCCTTAGCCTTTCACAGCTCCTGCGGTTAAGCCCTTAATGAATTGCTCAGAAAGTGCGAGATAGAGAACAATCAAAGGAAGGGCAGCCATGGTTAGTCCTGCGAAAAGGACTCCCCACTGAGATGAGTATTGGCCGAAGAAGACGGTTAGGCCTTGCATGATGGTCTTGTTCTCTGGGCTCTGTAAGAAGACCAATGGTAAGAAGAAGTCATTCCAGATTGGGATTGCAGAGTAGATAGCGACAATGGCAAGTCCTGGTCGCACAAGTGGTGTCAGAACAATACGAAGAAGCTGGAACTCTGTTGCACCATCGATGCGGGCTGCATTATCGAGATCGCTTGGAAGCGCCTTGAAGAATCCCGACATAATGAAGATTGCGGCAGGTAGCGCACCTGATGTATAGACAAGAATCAGACCGAGATGTGAATCAAGGAGGTGCATCCACTTCAACTGAATAAAGAGAGGCAGGATTGCAAGCTTTGCAGGAACCAACATTCCCGTGAGAACGAAGCCATAGATGACTCCGTTGCCCTTAAAGCTGTAACGACCAAGTACAAATCCTGCACCAAGTGCAAGGATCACTGTCAGAACTAGCGCTCCACCTGTAACAAGTAATGAGTTCTTTAGATAGATTGCAAATGCGCCATCAGACCAGACATCTTTGAAGTTATCCCACTGTGGATCACGTGCCAACATAAAAGGGTTGCTAGCAAAGCTATTGTCATCGCGAAGAGATGAGTTAAAGAGGAAGAAGACAGGCGCTAAGACCATGACAGCGTTGAAGACCAATACCGCTCTGAAGAAGAGCTTTGAAGACAATGCAGCTATCACTGTTCTACCTCACGCTTACGCATAATATTCGAGCCAAAATAGGCTCCTAAACCAACAATTGCGAAGATCAATACGCCGAGCGCAGAACCAATTCCGACATTGTTTGCACCTGAGTCGACAGTTCCGAATGACAATCGATAGAACATCAGCGCCAAAGTATCCGTGGCACCAGCAGGGTTACCGTTGGATCCACCGAGAACAAATGGAAGGTCGAACCATTCAAATGCACCGATAAATGTCAGGATTGTAATAATCGTCATTGATGGTGCAAGGAGCGGGAACATCACTTTGCGGAAGATCTGTCCTTCTGTTGCTCCATCTAGACGTGCTGCTTCTATGTATTCGCTATTGATTGCATTCAGTCCAGATAAGAAGATAATCGCTGGGAAACCAACCCAGCGCCATAGGTTAATAAATACAAGTGTTGGTAGCGCGGTTGTTGTTGAACCAAGCCATGGCATTGCAAGGTTTTCAAAACCGTTGTCATTAAGAATTTTGTTGATTGGACCGTAATAAGGATCGAGCAATACTTGCCACATATAACCAACTACAACGAGCGAAAAAATCACCGGCAAGAAAGTGACGGTACGGAAGAAGCGCTGACCTCGCGTCATCGTAAAGAGAGCGTAGGCAACAAGAAGTCCTAGTCCTGTCTGCAAGATATAGATTGCAATGAAAACTAAGACGTTGTGGCGGAGTGAGTTAAGTAGCTGATCCTTAAATGGATACTGGAATAACTTCTGGAAATTTTCGAATCCTGCGAAATCTAAACGCTGAAAGCCCTGCCAGTGAAAGAAGGCGTAGCTCAGAGTCGTGAGCGCTGGGATTGTTGTGAAGGTAAGGATTGCAAGGAGCGCTGGTGTCAGTAGAAGAAAGATCCACTTTCGTTGTTGTTTCTTCAAACCGCCGGCTGCCATTGCTATCTACCTTCTTTAACTGTTGATGAAAAATAAAAGAGTGAGGCTGGGCGCAATCCTTGGAACTTGCGCCCAGCCCACTTATTCCTTAGGACTTACCCTTTTGACCAGGGTGCCATGTAGCAACTGCTGTCTGGACATCCTTAGCGAGCTGCGCAGGAGTTGTAGCTCCTGTAATCAGCTTCTGGAAGCCTGGCTGCAAGATGCTTGAGCTTGTTGGGTTCTCGTAACGGAATCCAACTACGTTCAAGAATGGTGTTCCGAACGCTGTGCGGTACTTGTTGATCTTTGAGACAACTGGGTCTGTGATCTTTACAAGTGGAGCAGTTGGGATGAATGCGATTTCATCTGCCATTGCCTGACCGAACTCCTTAGATGCAAGGAAGTTAACGAGCTTGAGAGCTGCTGCCTTCTGTTCAGTCTTTGCATTGACGCCGAATGCACCGTCTGCCCATGTTCCAACATACTTAGCTGAACCTGTTGCCTTAGATACTGCTGGCATCCATTCAACTGGAAGTGATGCGTTCAATGAACGGAAGTATCCGAGCTCGTAGTTACCACCAATGTAGAACGCAGCCTTCTCGTTAGCGAAGAGTCCGCGTGCTGTGTTGTAATCGATACCTTCAAAGCCCTTAGGCATGAATGGAACGAGATCCTTCACTGCCTGAAGAGATGCAATGTATGCACGGTCGGTGAAAGTCTTCTTGCCGGCAACGAGATCGTTGAAGAACTGTGTTCCACCATAGAATGTTGGACCAACTGTTGCGTGCAGCTGCTCGAGAGCAGGTCCGTTTCCACCAGCGTTACCCAATGGCATGATTCCTGCAGCCTGAACCTTCTTAAATGCTGCAAGCAACTGTGCCCAAGTTGATGGAAGTGCGCCAACGCCAGCCTTCTCAAGAAGCTCTGGGTTGTAGAAGATTCCCATTGCAGAGACTGCATATGGATAACCAAATTGAGACTTTGTCTTATAGCCCTGTGCACCAGCAAGAATTCCTGGTGAGAGCTTTGCAAGTGCAGGAACATCCTTAGTTGTGAGTGCAAGGAAGTTGCCAGCATCTGAAAGGTTTGCCATTCCGCCATAAGGACGGATCTGCATTACATCTGGACCCTTACCTGCAGTAAGTGCAGTTGCAAGAATCGCGTTGTATTCAGTATTGAGGTATGGAGTGAACTTCACCTTAATACCTGTCTTTGCTTCGAACTTAGCCATCTGAGCTTCGTAGAAAGCCTTGTCTTCTGTTCGCCAGCTCCAGAAAGTGATTTCTGTGGCTGCATTTGCAGACTGCGTGCTAATTGCAGGAACAACAATTGCTGAAACAGCAACTGCTGAAGCAAGAAGAGCACGAAGTTTGATTGATGCGATCTTCAATTAATTTCCTCCCCTAGAGCGGACTTTGTTTTTCGCTTGCCCTGTAACTTCACTGCCGCGTGCGGTGAAATAAAGTTTCAGGACAAATTACTTGTGGTGAAAACTATCGCCTTATTTACGCTCAGGTCAAGGATGTTTTAAGGTGATTTATAGGCTTCGTTGTAACTTTTCGTTACTAATCTACCGCACCTGCACGCTTGGCAGTGAAAGAAATTCTGTAAAAAAGCGTTGATGCGAGAAGAAGAACCAGAAGAATGATGGGGAAACTTCCGACAGTGCTGGCATCCACTACAACTCCGATTACAGGAAAGAGAATTAACGAACCTGTCATCGATGCATAGAGAGCAAGTGCTGAGGCGCCGTGATTGTCGGGGGTTGCTGACACAAGAAATGTCATTGTGTTGGCAAAGATTGGACCTAGTGAAAGCCCGGTAAGCGCAATCAGAAAAATGGATGGCTCATCAATAACGATCGCCATTGCGATAGGTGGAAGAGTTAGCAGAAGTGAGAACTGAATCAATTTCTCTGCTGTCATCGTTCTCGAAAGATAAGCACCGATAAAGCGGCCAGCGGTAAAGAGTGCGTAGAAGAGGGCAGTTGCAGCTGCTCCTTCTTCTCCATTCTGGTTCCGAGATTCGACAAGCGATGGAAGCCAGGAAGCGGCAGAGAGTTCTAGGGCGACATAGATACCGGTAGCTGCAAGGGTAGGCAGGACAACTTTTCTTGGAGCAAAGTCAAAGATCTTCTTGCTTGCTTTTTGACTCTTCCAACTGTTGTCACTTAAAAGATATGAAGCGAGAACTCCAATAGCAAGAATGAGATAAGTTAAATTCTTGAGCGCTTGAATGCCGAAGAGTGCAACAAAAGCTGATCCTGCTATTCCCCCAAGGCCAAAGATTGCATTGGAGATATTTGTCTTTACTGGTGAATTATTCTTGGAACGAGTAACTATCTGCGCCAAACCTAAATCGAGTACTCCAAAACCGATTCCAAGAATCAAGCTGCTCATCAGAGATATGGATGCGTTGGATGAATTTACGATAAAAAAATATCCAGCAATCAATGTTCCGAATCCTGCAGGTACAACTTTCCCTGCCACTAATGTGGAACTCCAGCTATTAAATAGAGCTATTCCGATGAGAGAACCCAAGCTAAAGAGCGAAACCATGAAACCAATCTGCGAGAGTGATGCACCAGAAGATCGCTGCACCAAGACCATAAGGCTGCCAAGGGTTCCTGCTGTAACACCCATAAGGCTATAAAGAGCTGTAATACCAAGGTAATTGCGATTACTCATCATGCGAGGTACTCCCCTAGTAACTGATCGGTTGGTGTTGGGGTGCCTTCAACGACAAGCCTATTCGCCATGAGAGCAACAACCCGTGAAGCTTTGAAATCAATTGCAAGTGCAATACCCGGAAAGCCCGTATGTCCTACATATTTTCCAGAGTTCCAATTTCTAAAACCGTAACCCTGCATCGCATCGCGTTGAGGAGTAATGAATTCATTGACCACGGCGGTATCAAAGAAGTCGTTAGCGCCCAGGAGAGCTTCACCATATGTCAGCAGATCATCTACCGTGGAGAATAAACCAGCATGGCCCGATATTCCGCTGAAGAGATGGAACGCATTCCCATCATTAACTTCACCTTCAAGGCGGTGGGTTCTCCACCGAGAGAAATCAGAACTTAAGACATTGACCGGATATGGCTTCTGTGTTTCGACCATCTCCTTCTCGATCCGATCGCCGAGAGAAGTGACAGCAACATTTTCTCGATTCTTAGGTGAAGCGAATTGAGTTTTTGTTAAATTGAGAGGGCGAGCAATTTCCTCATTGAATATGAGATCTAAGGTGCTCTTCTTCACGTTTTCAATTACTCTACCCAAGGTGATAAAACCTAAATCTGAGTAGTGTCGTCCACTTCTCGGTAAATACTTAAGTGGGTTCTCTGCAATATCTGTAAAAGCGCTCTCTCTACTTGTGTGGCTGATGTATAGCGGTTTCCACTCATTTAAACCGCTCTGGTGTTCAAGTAGATCTGCAATTGAGGTTTCTCGCTTATCGCTTCGAGACCACTCTGGAAGGATTTCAGAGACTTTGGTATCGAGTCTGATTTCCTTCGCACTTAGCATTTTCATGATTATCGAAGTAGTCGCAAGAATCTTCGTTACAGAGCCGAGATCAAACGAAGTGTCTCGCTCCATAGGCTGGTGTTCATTGCGCAGGCCGACAATTTCAAAGGAACGCTCGCCCTGTATTGAGATTCCAACCACTTTTCCGGGAATCATGACCAGACCCTCCCGTTCTCATAATTCAAAGAACAATCCTTGATCCACCACGCCGCATCTAAATCATGTGTGGTTTCTGGTGCATATTGATGGGCGAAGTTGATGGAGGCGCGGACCCCTTCCTCTGACTCCATCATGCTTCCTACAGAAATATTCATACCCGCATCGATGCACTCACGTGCAATTAACTCTGCCTGGGTAATGCCTCCCGATTTAAGTAGCTTAATATTGATGTAATCGCAGATCTGGTCATCAATCAGGCGCTTGGCATCGTCAAGCGTGAAACAGGACTCATCTGCCATGATTTTTATTGAACTGGCTCTATGAATCTCTCTCATTCCTGCAAGGTCCTTGGCAGGCAGCGGTTGCTCTATATATTCCAGTGAAATATCTGATTTATCTATCTCTTCAATAAAAGCGAGAGCTACTTCTACTGTCCACGCTTGATTGGGGTCTATTCGTAGTACCGCATTGCCCTCAGCTGCATTATGAATTGCAACTATTCTTTTAAAATTACTTTTGGAGTCTTCCTTGCCGAGTTTCACTTTCAGCGTTGTGAAACCTGCACTTAAGCGGTTCCTTACTATTGAAGGTAATTCTTCAATCGGTGCGATGGGCACCGTTACATCTGTCTTTACAGAGACTGAGTTATGAGCGGCGGTGAGATCTCGGTATGCACAATCGACAGCGGATTTAAGGCTCGGCCAGACATTGAGCAATTGGACTTCTTCAATCTTATTTGTAAGCAATAGCCCGCGTATTGCGGAATCGAATATCTCGTTGAATTGCGCAAAGTCATCCCCCACAATTGCAGGTGTTGCAACACATTCACCGATTCCGACTCGATTTTTCTCATCTGTTAAAGCAACCTGAAAAACTGGAAATTCAGAAACGGAACGAAGTGCTGTTATGAAAGTTTCTCTCAAATGAACTTCTTTAATCGAAGTTTCAACTTTTGTAATCATTGTGCCGACTCAGTCTCAGAGAGTATGGTTCTATCTATGGACTTTAGATTGGCTAGTGAAGAAGATTTAGATTCGATAGTAAAAGTCTTCTTGGCATGCTGGAAAGAGTCATACTCAGAGATTCTTTCCGCTGATGTTCGAGATTCGATGAATACCGATGAAGCAAAAGCGCTGTGGAGTAAATCTTTTTCCGACACTTCACTAAAGACATATCTGCTCTTTGATTCCGCCATACCTGTTGCGGTGTTTCGATATGGAGCTTCGCGTGAAGATGAGAATGCTAGCCATCTCTTTTCACTATATGTGGATCCCCAATTCTCTGGACGCGGAATTGGAAAATTGATTATGGAGAAAGTACTAGCGATGGCTAAATCTGATTCCTTTAATAAGGTAACCCTCTGGGTCTTTGAGAAGAATCGTCCCGCTCGATCTCTATATGAAAAATTCGGATTCATACCGACTGGCCGCAACCGCATCACTCCTGCATGGGGAGAGGTAGAGGTTGAACTTGCGGCCTCGCTCATTTAGCGAACCATCTTCAACTTCTCTGGAAAGTTTGCAATTGGCTGGGGAAGAGAAATCGCACCTTTTCCTGGTGTGAGTGATCCCAGAATTTCAGCGCTTGCCGCTCCCGTGCAGGATGGAATTGCACCCGGTAGGCCATGCGCAGTGAGGAAACCGATAAGAGCGAAAGCTAAAGCTTCTTTTTCACGTGGGTCGATACCAAGCTCACCCATGTAATGGAGTTCGCAAGGTGCAATGAGCGCGCTCATTCGCTCCATCTGGAACGGATTAGCACTTCCGCCACCTGCAACATAGAGCTTTTTGATACCATGTCTCTTCACATCATCTGCGACTGTCTGCGCCGTTAATTCGAGAAGTGTTGCCATCACGTCGGGAAGGTTCCAACTCTGCACTTCACCAAAGTGTTCAATGATGTAAGGCAAATGGAAAATCTCTTTACCTGTTGATTTAGGCCATGCCTGCTTGTAATAAGGATGCGCAAGTAGTTGGTCGAGGATTTTTCGATCAATAACTCCAGAACGAGCTACAGCACCGTCTTTATCGTAAGTAATCATTCCGCCACTATGTGCAGAGATTGCGGCATCCATGAGACCGTTAGCTGGTCCGCAGTCGTATGCAATCGGAGTCTGACCGCCACCTGCGATAGTGATGTTAGAGATTCCACCTAAGTTAAGCGCTCCAACAGGAACAGGGCTATCGCCAAGCAATAATTGATCTAGAACGCTTACTAGCGGCGCACCTTGGCCACCAGCTGCAACATCACGGGCTCTCGTATTGGAGAGTGTCAGGGTTCCGGTGCGCTGAGCAATCCAGGTGGGTTCACCTAATTGAAGGGTTCCCTGTGCCTTGCCGTTGGAATCAATCCAATGGAAGAGAGTCTGCCCATGGGAGACGATGAGATCAGGGTTGAAGTGATACTTCTCTGAGATGCGTGCTGCTGCATCACCAAATTCTTTACCCACGATTGTGTCTAACTTACAGACTTGTTCCATAGTGATTTCACGTGGTGGCATGCAGGTAAATATCTGTTGATAAGCGTCGTCACTATATTGATAGCTTTCGAATGCCTCTACCTTCGCAGTAAGCACCCCATCCTCATGCACGATGTCACAGCAAGCGACGTCGATTCCATCAAAGGATGTTCCTGAAATCATTCCGATGATTTTCATCAACGCACCTCTTGGCAAGCCACTGAATGGCGACCGCTAATGTCGCGCAATGATTGAATGTTTTCGCTGCAACTTGGAGTGGCAATCGAACAGCGCATATGGAAAGCGCAACCTGTTGGCATATTTGCTGGGTTTGGAACTTCACCTGAGAGCAACTTGTACTCACGAGAGTTGCCAAATGTTGTGTGATCGGGCATCGCAGCAATGAGCGCCTTTGTATATTGATGGAGTGGGTTCTCTAATACTTCATCCCATGTTCCATACTCGACAATCTTGCCTAGGTACATCACAGCAATTTCATCACTGATATGACGAATCATTGAAAGGTCGTGGCTGATGAAGATGTAGGTAAGTCCAAGCTTCTCTCTCAGATCGATAAGTAGGTTCATAACCTCTGCGCGAACCGATACATCAAGGGCCGAGACTGGCTCATCGAGAACGAGTAACTGTGGCTCTGAAGCGAGAGCTCGTGCAATGCTCACGCGTTGACGTTGACCTCCTGAGAGCTGGTGTGGGTATCGATTGCGCATATCGGCAGCAATACCAACCTCACCGAGAAGTTCGAGTACTCGTCCTTCAATCTCCTTCTGCGGACGAAGATTGTGGACTGAAACAACCTCAGCGATTGCATCACCAATGCGCTGACGAGGATTGAGCGATGAATAGGGATCTTGAAAAACAAGCTGGATTCGTGAGTGTTTCTTCTTAAAGATGTTCTTCGTCTTATCGAAGATTCCTTCACCGTTCCAAGAAACCTGGCCTGATGTAGGAGATTCAAGGCCAACAATCATTCGCGCCAGCGTCGACTTTCCACATCCGCTCTCGCCGACTATTCCAAGGGTCTTGCCTGACTCGAGAGTGAAATCGATACCGTTGAGAGCATTGATAGGGGTCTTTGAGAGACGACCTTTGTACTGCTTCTTTACCTCAGAGATTAAAAGAGTCATTTCTTCTCACCAATCAAATTGAAGCATGCGGCCACTGTTTTTGAGTTTTCCTTCAGAGTTGGCAATTCATTTTTACACTTTTCAGTTGCGAATTGGCAGCGATCAGCGAAGGCACAGCTATTTCCAATAGACCAAGGCTTTGGAGGAATTCCAGGAATTGAAACCAGACGTGTGCGGTTCCGGTCCGAGGCCTTTGGAAGTGAGGCGAGCAAACCTGCTGTGTATGGATGTTGTGGATTGCTAAAGATTTCTGCTGTCGTGCCACTTTCGACGATACGACCGGCATACATCACAATTACTTTATCCACGAGATTTGCGACAACTCCAAGATCGTGAGTAATCCATAACATCGACATCTTGCGCTTGCGACGTTCTTCGGAAACTAGAGCAAGAATCTGCTGCTGGATTGTTACGTCGAGAGCCGTTGTTGGCTCATCGGCGATGATGAGTTCTGGCGAAAGCAGAAGCGCCATAGCGATAATGATGCGCTGTCTCATTCCACCGGAAAATTCATGTGGATAGCTATCCATCGCTCTCTGTGGATCTGGAATTCCCACATCCTTCAGCGCCGCAATAACGTGGCTCTGGCGATCAGAGATATCAACTTTATGAGAATCAAGAACTTCTAGTAATTGATCGCCAAGTTTCATGACTGGATTGAGCGCAGTCATTGGATCTTGGTACATCATTGAAATTTTATTTCCGCGAATATTTCTGAGAGTTTCTCTATCGGTAGATACCAGATCTGTTCCGTGATAATTAATCTCACCCGATGCAATTTCTACTCCGCGAGGAAGTAAGCCGAGGATTGAGAGTGCGGTAAGCGTTTTACCTGATCCGCTTTCGCCAACGACACCGAGGGCTTCACCTGGCAAGATATCGAAAGAGACTCCGTTAACGAGCGCTCTGTGATCATGTGAGGTCTGAACCTGAAGGTTCTTAATAGAGAGCAGTGGAGTAGTCATTATGAGCTCCTTCGCGCTGGGTCAAGGGCATCTCGCAGCCCATCTCCCACCAAGTTCAAGCCGATAACAATGACGGTGATCAAGATAGATGGAAATGCGAGCGACCACCAGGCAAATGCAGCCAGTGGCTGAGCTTCAGAGACCATCAGTCCTAGAGATGCATCTGGTGGCTGAGTTCCAAGTCCAAGGAAGCTCAGGCCTGATTCGGTGAGAATTGCCCATGAGAGCGAGAGTGCAACTTGAATCAAGATTGGAGGAAGCACGTTAGGAAGTACATGGCTAAAAATCGCACGTGGCGTTGAGAAACCAAGAATTCGTACCGCTTTCACATAATCCATCTCTTTTACAGATAGAACAGGTCCGCGAGCTACACGAATAAATATCGGCGTGTAAACAACGGCAATCGCTAATGATGTATCGATCCATGAATTTCCCAAGCTATTGACGATTGCAAGAGCAAGAAGAATTGCTGGAAAGGCGAAGATGACGTCACTAAGACGAACTACCAATGAATCGAGCGCTTTACCGAAGTAGCCTCCTACAACTCCGAGAAAAACACCTACCAACGTTGCAATGGTTACCGCAGTAATAGAAACAGTCATCGAACGTCGTACGCCATCTAAGCAGCGAGAGAAAATGTCTCGACCAAATTGATCTGTACCGAACCAATACGTTCCTGAAGGGCCTTTAAGGGCATCAACAGGGTTCTGCTCTAGTGGATCGTGAGGAAGAATTCCAAACGCAGATGCAAGTGAAGCAATGAGCACTAGGAGGATAAGTACAGCGCCTACAATGCCGCTAACGCTTTGGAAGTAGTAATTAACCCAATTCTTTTCTTTTACGGTAGACATTATTTAATCCTTGGATCAATTTTGCGATAGATAAGATCGGTGAGAAGGTTGATGGTGACAAAGAGAATTGCAAAAATCATGACACTGCTTTGAACAGTTGCGTATTCGCGCTTATTGATTGCATCGAGAATTTGTCGGCCCATTCCTGGAAGAGCGAAGATTTTTTCAACAATCACAGCGCCACCGAGAAGATAGCCGAATTGAATACCCGTCATAGTCACAATTGGAATCAGCGAGTTGCGAAGAACATGCTTGAATTGAACGGTACGAGCTTTAACGCCCTTGCCGTGTGCAGTGCGGACAAAATCTTTATCAACAGTTTCAAGGAGTGCTGATCGGGTCGTGCGCATCACTGGTGCAGCAACGGCGATTCCTAAGACCAAACCAGGGAAGAGCATTTGCTGCAAGTTAGTGCTGAGGTTCTGCCATGGGGTCATATATTCCAAGCCGTTCGGAAAGTATTGAAATTTATTGGCCATAATCGTCACCAGCGCAGTGCTGAGAACAAATCCTGGAATAGCTAGAGCGAGAAGTCCGAAGAACTGTCCAGCAAAGTCACGGATACTTCCTGGCTTACTTGCGCTGAAGATTCCTACTGAGATTCCCATAATCACTCCGAGAACTGTTCCGACAAGTGCAAGTTCCATAGTGACGGGCAGAGCAGCTTTTGTAAGCTCTAGAACAGAGACTCCGTTGGAGTAGGCAAATCCAAGATCGCCTCTCAAGAATGAAGTCATCCACGATAGATATTGACCGATGAGTGACTTATCAATTCCGTAATACTCACGAAGAGCTTGAATCTGTGTTTCAGAGAGCGCGCCTGTTTCAATGCCGAGTGAACCAGTAATGGAGTCGCCGGGGATTACACGAAGAACGATAAAGACAAATATTGAAATTCCAAAAAGCGTGGTCAGCACGCTAGTCAACCTCATCAAAAGTGCTGAGTTGTTAAACCTAAACTTCACAAAGAGCGACCCTTCATAGAAAACTTCTTATAAAGCGTGTGGAGTGCAAGCAAAACGCTTGCACTCCACACTACTTATTTTTTACTTGAGGTAGGTACTGCGGAGTGTGATCAATGAACCCGTTGCGAGTGCAGTGAATCCACTGACTGAACGGCTTGTCACACGGTACTCGTATGGTGTGGCTAGCCACTCCCATACTGCGTTGTCTTCAAGCTCCTTAGAGATCGCTGTGTAAGCGCCCTTGCGAACTGTTGTATTTCCTGATGACTTTCCAAGGAGGAAGTTTGCATCGAGAGTTGAAGATGAATATGTAGCAACCTTGTTGAGGTTACCTGTTGATGTGAAGTAACGGGTGTACATAGTGTCTGGATCGATACGTCCACCGTTGTTTGCCAAAGTTGCTACGAAGTCGCCTGCAAGCCAACGTGGAACATATGTTGCTTGATCAACGATATCGAGGTCCATTGTGATGCCAACCTTTGCAAGCTGTGACTTGAGGTTCTGTGCCATTGCAACAGATGTAGCCCATCCGGTGCTTGTGACGAGAGCCTTAAATGTCACATCCTTCTTGCCTGATGCAGCCAAGTACTCCTTTGCCTTTGCAAGATCCTGTTTAGGGCAAGGACGTGCAGTAACGCTGGACTTGTATGCAGGGCTTGTGATTGGACCAGTTACAGAACCTTCACCGAGAAGTGATGTCTTGATGAGCTCCTGGCGGTCAATTGCACAAGTAATTGCAAGACGCACGTTCTTATCGTTTAGAGGTGCAACCTTGTTATTGAACTGAAGTGCATAGTAGGCAAGAGCTGGAACCTTCTGAAGACGTGAAGTCTTTGAAGAAACCTGCTTTGCAATAAGCGGATCAGTGATAACACCAAGCTGAACTGTTCCAGCGTTGATTGCTGAAAGGATTGATGCTTCATTTGGAATTACGCGGATTGTTACAGAGTCGAGCTTAGGAGCTCCACCGTAATATGAACCGTTTGCTGCCAACTTAACTGACTGGCCTGGCTCCCAAGATACAAACTTGAAAGGACCTGTTCCGTTTGGCTTGTTGCTTCCGCCGACCTTGCCAGCTTCGATGTCATCTGATGAGAGCATCGCAACGTTTACACCATCGAGTGCAGCGATGATTGGAGCGTTTGGAACTGACATGTTCAGTGTTACAGACAAACCATTAGCCTGAATCGATGTGATTGTTGCAAGGTTTGCACGTGCAGCAGCACCTGTCTTTGTATCTAGGATTCTTTCGATTGATGCCTTTACATCCTTGGCATCAAAAGTTGAACCGTCGTGGAACTTCACACCGCTACGTAGGTTGAGGGTGACAGAAGTACCAGCGCTATTGAAGCGCCATGATTTTGCAAGAGCGCCCCAGATCTTGTTCTGAGCACCAACTTCGACGAGTCCTGAATACACAAGACCAAGCGCACGAACTGTTGCAAAGTTAGTTGCAGTATGTGGATCTAACTTATCGATATCGAGAACGCTTCCGACTACTAGATCCTGTGAAGCGGCTTGTGCAGGATGCGTCGCCACAGCACCGGTGATTAGCGCAAAGCTAAGCGCACCAATTGCGAGTTTCTTTATCTTCACTCACTTCTCCTTCCAATAATGAAACCGATTTGATTTCATTTTTTCTTACTTCACAGAGCTATTTAGCACTGTTTCTCGCTGATTTAGTTTTACGAGAAAGGTTTGGAACCTCACTCGCTTTAAAACCAGACCTGCTTGAAACAGCCGTTCTGGATTCGTCAAGAGCAGCTTTTGTTCCGCTCCAGTTTCTCTGTGCCAGCGCGACACAGAGACAATCAACCACCGTTAGCTGCGCGATTCGACTCGCCGTTGCACCGCTACGGAAGGTGGTTTCCCGAGCGGATGTTCGCAGAACAATATCTGCCAAATTCGTGCCAGTGCCTCTTAGGCTATTTGTAATCAAAATTACGGTGATGCCACGATTCTTAAACTCTTGCATGACATCAATAACATCAATGGTTGTTCCGCTGTGACTGATCGCAACAAGGCAATCACCTGGCTTCAACATAGAAACTGAAGTTAAAGCTGTATGTGCATCAGACCATGCAATTGCATTTTTGCCCTGGCGATTCAACTTGAGTTGGAGATCAAGAGCAACGTAGCCTCCTGAAGCAAGTCCAAAGATTCCAATCATCTTTGCTTTATCCCAAGCGCTCACAGCGCGATTGAAACTATCAACATCAAGTCTTTCTGCAGTTGTTTGGATTGCAAGAGCATCCGCTGCAGAGATCTTTTGGATAATCTCCGAAAGCGAATCTTTAACTGTAATTCCGCTATCTAGCTCGTGGTGATTTCTATTTCCTAAACCTAGTCGGCTCACCTCGCCCACGAGAGCCATGCGGAATTCTGGGTAACCTTTAAAGCCCATCGCCTTGCTAAATCGAACGATGGATGCGACAGAGGTTTCGCTGTGCTCTGCTAAGTCCGAGATTTTCATTTGGGCAACACCCACGGGATCATTGAGGACGACATTGGCAATAGCTGCTTCACTTGCATGAAAAGATTTAAAAGAACTTTTGATTTCGCCGAGTAAATCGGAGAGCGGCTGAGTAGGCGTCACTGCCTTCTGCGCTTTCATGATTCACCTCGTCCTCCATGAAACTAAGTTTCAGGAATTAGTTGCTTCGGTGAAAAGTATCGCCCTTCTCAGGCATGGTCAAGGCTATTGAGGAGATTATTTGCCGCTGTTGAGGGCTTCGCGAATTCGGTTCGATGAAGCCGAAAGTCTCTCGGATGCAGTTGCAGCATCGATATGAAGCAAGATCATCAAGATTGCGACTTTTACTTGATGTCCTGAGTCAACGAGAGCTTGGGTCGCTTCGCTCTTTGTCGCACCTGTTGCTTTGCTAATAATGCGGACAGCGCGGTCCTGTAACTTTTCGTTACTAATCTGTAGGTCTACCATCAAATTTCCAAATGTTTTACCGAGACGAACCATGGTCACAGTTGAAATCATATTGAGAACTAATTTCTGCGCCGTTCCAGATTTCAATCGAGTAGATCCTGCAAGGAGTTCTGGCCCGGAATCGATATCGATTGCATGTTCAGCTACAGAACCTGCGACTGAATTTGGATTGCAAGATATTGAAACAGTGAGCGCGCCTACCGATTTTGCGTATTCAAGACCTCCGACAACATATGGAGTTCTTCCGCTTGCGGCAATTCCGACAACCGTGTCGAGTTCACCGATAGAGATTGATTTCAAATCTGAGATTGCGAGATCAGGATTATCTTCTGCGCCTTCAGCAGGTTTACGAAGTGCTTTCTCTCCGCCGGCAATAAATGCGAGAACTTCATCTTCGCCTACTGAGAATGTTGGACCACATTCGGCTGCATCGAGAACTCCGAGGCGACCTGATGTTCCGGCTCCGATATAAATCAATCGTCCGCCACGCATCATGCGTTCAACGATTCCTTCAATAGCATCTTCGATTGCGGGCAGGACAGCTGCTACCGCTTTGGGGACTTCAGCATCATTCTCATTCATCGCCTGCAGAAGTTCGCTAACAGACATAGCATCGAGCATCTCGTACTTTGCATTTACTTGTTCAGTGCGAAGTTGTCCAATATCGTTCCGATGAGAAGTCATATCACCCTTTCCGAGATGAACAATAGGGCACGAATTTCACAATGCGCAATAACTCAATAGGTGACCGATTGAATTTCTTATGAGAAGATTGCAAAATGAAGAAACTTGGCGCAATCATGGAGAAGGAAATATCAGAGACTCCATCTGTTTATCAGCGCTTACTCGCCGATCAAAGTCAGTTTGACCGCCTAGAAAATCTCATCTCTGAGCGTAAAATTCATACAATTTTGATTCTTGCACGCGGAACTTCAGATAATGCCGCCTTCTTTCTCAAGTATTTAATCGAAACAAAACTTGGATTACCCGTTGGCCTCACCTCACCCTCTGCTGTTTCTGTATACGGAGCTACGCTCAAAGTTGCAGGCACAATGGTCATAGCAATTAGTCAGAGTGGTCAGTCACCTGATCTCGTGCAATTTGCTAAGGCAGCAAAAGAGGGAGGCGCCACTCTTCTTACGATGGTGAACGCCCCAGACTCACCCCTAGAGAAGATTTCAGATTTCGCCATTGAGCTCCGTGCGGGTGAGGAAACAGCAGTTGCTGCTACTAAGTCTTACTCCGCTCAACTCCTCTCATCATTGCTCCTCGTTTCACGGTGGGAGCAGAAGGAAGCCGCGACGAGCGAGCTCGAAAACGAGGCAACCCGGGTACTCGGAGAATTTGAGAAAATCGAGAGCATCGCAACACGTATAGATCTCAAGAAGCCAATCGTAATTCTCGGTCGTGGCTTTAGCTTCCCCAATGCGAAAGAGGCAGCGCTCAAGTTGCAAGAGACGTGCAAGGTTCCAGTTCAAAGTTGGTCAATCGCTGACTACCTTCATGGACCTATCTCAGCTCTCACTGCAGACACACAGGTAATTATTCTTGCACCGGCTCATATGCCTCAAGAACCGCTTCAAGAAGCAGTCACAAAGATTCGCCCCATCACCAACCAGATCATCTGGCTTGGAATGGGTGGGCTAGTTACAGATAAGGATGTAGTAATACCTGGTTCTCAATGCAAAGACGCCACCACATCTTCAATTGTTGATGCCGTCACTCTTCAACTGTTAACTCTCGCATTGTCTCGTCAGGCAGGTCTTGACCCTGACTCTCCAGCTGGATTATCTAAAGTCACGCTCACTCACTAAATAAGATCCGGAACTTCAAAGAGCGAATCTGCAATGTGGTCCGCTTCATGAAGCGATTCACGGGAATGAGTCGTCACCATCGCAATAACTGAAATTCTCGCTGCTTTTCCGCTCTTAATTCCAGCAGGGGCATCTTCAAGCACAAGTGCACTGCTCGCGGGAAGATTGAGCCTATCTAGCCCGAGTAAATAAGGATCTGGATGTGGCTTACCTCTAACAACATCATCGTAGAAGATGCTTTTGGCTGGGAGCGTGAGGTTTACTGAATTTGCTCGAGCAGTGCCAAGCTCACGGGTACATGATGTGACGATAAACCACTCAATGCCTCGTGAATCTAACTCAGAGAAGAGCTCTCTTGCACCTGGTAGCAATGTGATTCCTTCAGTATCTTCAACTTCAAGACGTTCAATCTTCTTCGCCCAATGATCTATCTCTTCTAGTGATGCGTCAGGAAGCAATCTATGGAGCGACTGACGAGATGGTTGGCCATGAAGAGAAGAGAGAACATCGAGCGAAATTCCAATTTCGGTAAGGACTGCGCTCCATGATCTCGTGATTGATGGAGTTGAATCAATCAACGTTCCATCGAGATCAAAGAGAACTCCTTTAACGCCTGGAAACTTCATGCCTTAGGAAGAAGCCAGGCGCGATTTGCCTCAAAGGAGAATGATGCATTCTCACCAACGGCGAGGATTTCATCTGAACCTGGATCTGAAGTAGTCGCAACAATTTCACCTGTTGAGGTTGTGATGGTGTACTCAACATGCTCTCCATAATAGATAACTGTTTTCACCTTGCCCTCACCTGAAATTTTTCCAGGGATAGGTTGACGTGAAACGGTAATTGACTCTGGACGAACGAGGAGAAGTGCGTTGCCACTCTTTGCGCCATCATGTGCGGGAACGCTAAAGCTCTTTCCTAGTGCAGTGACATCTGCTGTACCTGCAGCAGATGATTTAACGTCGGTTACTTCTAAGAAGTTTGAGCGACCGATGAAGTCAGCAACAAAGACTGAGTTTGGATGGCGGTAAATATCTGTTGGGCTACCTACTTGTTGAACAATCGCATTCTTCATAACGACGATTCGATCAGAAACACTCATCGCTTCGTCTTGGTCGTGAGTAACAAATATTGATGTAATTCCAAGACGTTGTTGAATGCTACGAATTTCTGCTCGCATCTGTCCGCGGAGCTTTGCATCGAGATTTGAGAGTGGCTCATCAAAGAGAAGAACTTTGGGCTCAACAACCATTGCACGAGCAAGAGCGACGCGTTGCTGTTGACCGCCAGAGAGCTGATTTGGCGCTCTATTTGCGAGGTTATCGAGGCTCATTGCAGCAAGGACATCGCTGACGCGACGTTGAATCTCCGCATCACCGAGCTTCTGAACTTTGAGACCGTAAGAAATATTTTCGGCAACAGTCATATGTGGGAAGAGTGCATATGACTGAAAGACCATACCCATCGGGCGCTTATCTGGAGTCAGAGATGTGACATCGCTGCCATCGAGAAGAATTGCACCCTTAGTTGGTGTCTCAAAGCCAGCAATCATTCTCAAAGTAGTTGTCTTACCGCAACCTGAAGGTCCGAGAAATGTTACGAATTCTCCTGGCTCGATTACTAGAGATAGGTCATCGACGGCGCGGACAATCTCTTGTCCTTTGCCAAATTCCTTTACGAGACCTTTGAGCTCTAAACGTCCTGATGTCATTTCATAATCTCCTTAACCGGCCACAAGTGTTGTCTTAAATTCTGTACTTCCACGACCTCGAACTGCCGCTGTAATTATTCCCATGACGATCAATACGATCACAATGAGAAGCGTGCAGAGTGCAAATGCAGGGCCATAACGACCCGAATCTGATTCGGCAAGAATCTTCTGCGTGAGAATCGGTGTCTCTGGTGTTGCAATAAAGAGAACTGGTGACAACGTCGTCATTGAGCGCGCAAATGCAAACATCAAACCAGTGAGGTAAGCGCCTTTAATCAGAGGAAGCGATACTTTTCTAAAGGTTCGCCCTCCTGATGCACCCAGCGATGCAGAAGCCTCATCAAGTGAAGGATCAATCTGCTGCAAGGCAGCTATTCCTGAGCGTTGACCTGCTGGGCTTGAGCGAATCGTGTAGACCATCATGATTGCGAGTGCGCCGCCAAAGATTGCGCCTCCACCTGCAAGCTGCGGAATAACTGTGTGGCCAGCAATCTTAAGTGGCTCATTAAATGTCACTGCATAACCGATACCGAGAACTGTTCCGGGAACTGCAATGCCGAGCATTCCGAAGAAATCGAGAGCATCTGCACCTCGCTTGAGCTTTCGGATGATCAGCCATGCCATCACCATTCCCATGAAGCCTGCAAGCGGAGTTGCAATAGAGGCCATGAAAACCGTTGATTTCAAGGCATTATTGGCGATTCCGCTGAAGATGTATCGGTAGTGATCGAGAGTAAATGTGTTGTTGACTCCAAGGATCTTGATAAAGGCTCCGAGTAGAACCGAAACATAAATCAAGACGATAAAGAGAGCGACTGACCAACCAAAGACAAGAAGTGGAATCTTTCCAATCTTTGACTTGATAGGAGCAATTTGTCCTGTTGGCTTACCTGTTACAGAGACAACGCTCTTCTTCTGTGACCAGTAGCGCTGAACAATAAAGACAAGTAAAGCTGGCAATAGCAAGATTGCAGAGTATGCAGCGCCGGCAGAGACGTCGTACTCGCCATTAATAGCAATGTAGGCACGGGAAGATAAAACCATGTAATCGCCACCGATAACGAGTGGGTTAGCGAGGTCGGCAATTGCCTCTACAAAGAGAAGTAGGAATGAGCTTGTGATTCCCGGGATGAGCAATGGCAATGTAACTGTGCGGAAAATTCTGAACTTATTTGCGCCAAGGCTTGAAGCAGCTTCATCGATTGCAGGATCAAGACTGCGCATCATTCCGACCAGGTTGAGATACGCCACTGGGAAATATGAAGCACCGAGAACGATTACCAACCCTGGATACCCATACAACATCGGAGTCTTACCTAGTAAGTCGTGAGAGATGATTCCGCTGCGACCAAAGAGAACGATGACTGCTGTCGCAAATGCAAATGGTGGAGATACAAGCGGAACCAGAGTCAGGATATGAAGCAACTTCTTTCCGCGGAAATTCACACGTACTTGAATGTATGCCAAGATAAATCCGACGAGTGTTCCAATAAATCCAACGCTAATTCCAAGCCAGACAGTGTTCTTGATTGTCTGGCGAATAACCGGATTAGAGAGAACGCTCTTAAAGACGTTGGTTCCTGATGGCTTTGTTGATTCAAATAAAATGCTGAGAACAGGAACGACGATCAGCAGAGAGATAATCGCAATAACAGCAACAATCGCTATCTTTGTGAAGATATCGAACTTTGCACCGTGCTTCTTTAAAGCCATTTACAGCCCTTCAATAAGAAAGAGAGAAGGGATCCCGAGCCATATTTGCCCGGGATCCCTTGCTCGAATGAACTAGCTCTTTACCTGTGAGCGGTTGATGATGTCTGCATCGAACTTCGCTGTAAGAGCAGTCTTTGCAGCTGCTGCCTTATCGAAGTCGTAGTCAACAATCTTCAACTTAGAGAGCTTGACCATACGTGAATCCTTACGTGCATATGGGTTTGTAAGGATCTGGTACGCGCCCACTCCGACGCCAAGGTTCTGTGCCTCTGTTGAGAGTGTGAAGTCAACATATGCCTTTGCAGCATCTGGATTCTTTGAACCCTTGATGAGTGCAACGCCACCGATTTCATATCCTGTTCCTTCTGATGGGAATGAAACCTTCAATGGGTAACCCTGCTCAGCACCGAATACACAGTCGTGTGAGAAGACAAGTCCGACTGCTGCTTCACCGCGACCGACGATTGCAACTGGGCCAACGCCTGACTTGGTGTAGTAGAGAACATTCTTGTGAAGTGCTGAGTGATAAGCGAGCGCATCCTTCTCACCAAGACGTGTGACGTTTGTCCAGAGTGATGTAAATGCTGTTCCTGAAGTTGCAGGGTGTGCAGTTGAAACCTGACCTTTGAGCTTTGAATCCAAAAGTGCTGCCCATGAAGTTGGAACTGAGACACCGAGCTTCTTAAGTACATCAGTGTTAGAGCAGAAACCGAGTGCACCGACGTAAACGCCAGTCCAATATCCATCTCCATCTTTGTAGTTCTTAGGAATCATGTTGCGGCTTGGTGATGCGTATGACTCGATGAGTCCCTTGATACGTGCAACGCCGAATCCATCAACTGGACCACCGTGCCATACGCCAAATTCTGGATTCGACTTAAATGCTTCCAGGCGAGCAGTTGTTTCGCCAGATGAGAGGCGAACGAAAGATGTCTTGACTCCTGTGCGCTTTTCAAATGCTGAAGTCATTGCGCCACACCATGCTTCAGTAGCACCACAGACAACTGTGAGTGAGCCACTTAGTTTGCGACCTTCGCCCCACTTAAGCGCGCCATCTGTACGTGCACATGTATATGTCAGGCCTGAAATCTTGCGAACGAGGCCTTCTTGCGCGCAAGACTGACCTGTTGATCCAGCTGCATTTGCTGGGGCTGCTCCGACCGTTACGAGCGAGAAGCCGAGCGCAGAAATAACCGCGCCGATGAGGAACTTCTTCATGAATACCTTTCTACAACTACTTTCTTTAGTCTTATGTCTGATCCATAAGCACTGGGATTGCGCCAAAGTAGTACCCAGTAGTAGTAAGGTCAAGGATAGCGAAGCGGCTAAGCCGATAACGTTTTGTTACTTAGAACCTTTGCGCCATCCCATTCAAGGAAATCTGCCGCTGCGCCTACTGCAATAACTCCACGATCGCCCATGCCGAGTGCGCGAGCTGCATTGCCTGACGATGCATCGACTGCATCCACCAAGCTGACGCCATATTCATTAACCAAACGTTCGAATGCGCGATCCATTGTGAGCGTTGAACCGGCGAGGGATCCATTATCAAGACGAGCAACACCATTGCGCACGCGCACAGGCAAGATGCCAATTGTGTAATCACCATCTGGCTGACCGGCCGCGCTCATGGCATCGGTAATCAAAATTAATCGAAGTGGGTCTACGGTAAGAATTTCACGAACGTTCTCTGGTGAAACATGCTCGCCATCGAGAATGAGTTCTAATGAAAGTTGGTCTTCATCTAAAAGAGCATCTGTGAGTTCTCGGTCATCTTGTGGCTTGACCATGCCGTTGGTGAAATGGGTGACAATTTCTGCACCTGCATCGATAGCAGATTGCATTGTTGGTAGAGGTGCCGCAGTGTGACCGATGGCTGCGATGACGCCATGATCAGATAATTTTCCAATACATTCGAGTGCGCCATCGAGCTCTGGTGCAATTGTCACCATCACGATTGCACCTTCACCAATTTCAATGAGCTCTGATAAATCTTCCCAGCGTGGGTTGATGAGATTTTCGGGAAGGTGCGCACCGCAGCGAGCATGTGAGAGATATGGACCTTCTAAGTGAATACCGGCAATCGCACCTGATTTGTAATGCGGAACAAGTTGTTTAATCTGAGCTTTAAGATTTTCAAGAGGTTCGCTGACAAGGGATGCAACGATGGTGCCAGTGCCATGGGAGCGGTGAAAATCAATGACTTTCTCAGGCTGTGCTCCAGAGAAGTATTGGCCTGCTCCACCGTGACAATGGATATCAACAAATGCAGGAATTAATGTTCCCGAAATCATCCGATCGGGTGAGGCGTGTACGCCCTCTTGAATTTGCGTAATCAGATTATTTTCAACAACAATCCAACAATCTTTGAGAAGTTCACCGTCGACGACTGCCTGTGCACATTGAATAATCACGATAGAATCTTATCTCAGAGTAGTTCGCCGCCCGACAGAGACATTGAGTGGTACCGAGGCAATTTGTGAGGATCCATTTACAGAAGTCGCTATAGCAGTAATTGATACAGTATTTCTTTGACTTACTTTCCAATTGCAAGCAACGCTTAGACTTACACTTTTTAAACTAATGCAACCTGGAATTCTCTTACCGTTTTGATAAAAGGTAACTCTTGCATCTGCGCCAAAAAGATTGGCGGTTAAAGTCACTCGTGATTGATACGTAGGTAGCACTAACAATTGTGAAAGTGAGATGGACTGCAGGCTATTTGTTGGTTTACTCCATCTTAGATAGACAACACCGGAACCCCCAACACCACCATACGATGCATTTGCAGAAGTGTGGCCCACGCCGCCGCCACCGCCGCCAGTGAAAGCTTTACCTGAATATCCAGTTTGAGGACCATAGGGATTACTTTCAGGTGTTAAGCCATCAGCACCGCCGCCCAATCCACCACCACCAGGTAATCCCGCACAGTAATCCAGGTATACATTGTCGATAACATAACCGTGGACTCCGCCACCACCACCGCCGCCAAAGTAATTGCTCGTTGAGCCAGAGATTCCACTGGTGTCTCGCACACCATTTCCACCGTTCCCACCAAGTGATTCGCAGTAGCGATCTCCAGAGCTATTAACAGAACCTAAGGATGCATATCCACCGTTTGCTCCCGCACCTGCTCCGCCACCAGCAGGAAATGGCGCGGTAACAGTTGCAATGCCGTTGCCGCCAGTCCTCACCGAACCAGATCCACCTGTAAATTGCGAAGACCCTGATCCTCCACCACCATTAGCGATTGTTGAATCAGTCGATTGCGCTCCTTGGGCGTACGAGCTCCACGTTGCACCATATCCACCACCTAAAGCTGTGATACTTCCAAAACTAGATGCACCGCCTGAAGTTCCCGAGACAGCACCCAAAGCAGCCGTGTACTTACCACCGCCACCACCGAGACCTACAGTTACGGAAATCGTTCCTGAAACTGCGGTGTTTAAGGAGGTTGTTACAGCTCCGCCGCCACCACCACCGCCAACCCATGCACCGCCACCACCACCGCCACCCACCACTAAAACATCCATCTGTGACACGCCAGATGGAACGGAAATAGAAGTATTGGTCTCAACACGGGCTATGCAGTAACCACTTGCGGCTTGAATCTTTGTAATTGAATTAGGCCTACTTGGGTTGAGTTCGCATTGATTATCTGAAAATGGTGACGCTGGATCCGACGGAATCGTGATAATTGTGAGTGGGCTTCGCGCAGAGCTCTCATTGGCGAATCCGTTCCCCTTTGCAACCAATGAGCCGAAGTAGGTAGCTCCGTATTTTAAACCTGCTGCAATAGGGATCGAGCCACCAACAATTCCTGTTGAGACTAATTGCGAATGAACAATTGTTTTTGAGTCACTTTCGTAAAGTGTAAAGAGATAATCTATTGCACCCGTAACTCCAGTACCGAGTGAAACATTTATTGAGTTATCAGAGTTATTTGTAAGTGACGGCGCATTCGGAGTAGCAAGAGTTGTGGGTCCTGGGGTGCGCCAGTTTGGCCACACACCTGGCAATTCGGAGTCAAGGCAATTTACTAAATCACCATAGGCAATCTCTTTGATGAAATAGGTAGTTCTCGGTTTTGCTTCGGTGAACGAGTATTTATTGTTATTGGATGCCTGGGTAGGCGATATTTTAATGGTTCGGTGGAGATATAAAATCCCATCAGGATTTGCCAGATAAATCAGGTACGCATAACCGACCGCACAACTTTGCAGTGCTTGCGAATACGTTGTCATACTAAAACTCGTCGGGGTTAAATCCCAAAGATTCACAGAACTCATCCATGTATTGGAAAGCCTTGGCGGAGGCGCACTTTCAATTAAGGAAGGGCTACTAAAAACAGGACCATTACATCCGTCAACAGAGAGCGTACTTCTTCCAGAAAGTGAGAGAGTTATAGGCGACAGAACATTTTTAGGGTAAAAGCGAAGAGTAACGACTCGACTTGTGCCTGCCGGAATATTCATTTGGCCCGTGGAGGTTTCATTTCCCAATGTGTCTAACATTTTTATTTGGTAGGTGCCATCATAAGAATTATTTGCCGTCACGGTTATCGAAAATGTATAGACACTTGCGTTTACTGAAAGAATATTGTGTTGATTTTCAATGGCATATTTCGATGTGGTGATTGAATTCGGAGTCGATTCTCCAACATTTGGGTAACCATTCATACAGGTGGCGTTATCGCTGTAGCCCCAGCTCAAAGATCCGCTTCTCATTGAATTACTCGGAAGAATGTCCACGCCATAGGTCGCAAAGGCGGTCGGTACAGGTAGCGAGGCCACTATTAGCGCCAAGAGAACACATATGCGCTTCATAATGAGTCTGATGGTAGGTAAGTTCATCAAGCCGACCTAAGTGACCGTCCTGATAACCCGACACTTAATGCCTTATCAACTGAATTTGTAGACGATAATCTGTGAATGAAATTAGGTTCCCTCATCATCGTCGACGATGACTCCTATTCTCGTACTCTGCTTGCGACCGCACTCAAAGGAGTCGGTTTTGACATTGTGCTCAGCACGGGAAGTGCCTCGGAAAGTTTCGAGCCTTTCTCATCTCGCCAAGTAGATCTAGCACTTATCGACCTCGACTTGGGACGAGGACCAAATGGAAAAGATGTTGCGTACAAGATGCGCGAATTACAACCAAATATCGGACTAGTTCTCATCACTAGTTTTACAGACCATCGTGCAGCTGGAGACCCATGGCGAGTGCTCCCAATTGGAATGCGACACATTACAAAAACCACGCTTGAAGATATAAACCAGCTTGTAAAGATTTTGCTTCTTGCGAAGTCTAAGCCGCTGTCTAAAGTCAACAATCAAAAGAATAAAGAATCTCCATTGACTGATAATCAAATTGAGTTATTACGGCTTATTAATATGGGTTTCTCCAATCAAGAAATTGCACGCCAACTACATATCAGCGTCAGCGGAGTTGAGAAGACCATTTCGCGCATAAATCACATTCTGAACTTTGATCAGGATAATTCGCTAAACCCAAGAATTGCACTCGTTAGATATTTTTCTAAATTAACCGGCAAAGGGCAGTGAATTAAAATATGGAAGAAAAGCAACATCTATATTTTAAATTGGACGCACTTTCTATCGCCTTTTATTCGCCAATCTCATTTTTATCATTTCTGCTTGCAAGCACAGGTTCTGAATTAAGCTTCAAGAAGATAATTTCTCTTGGGTTCTTACTAACTTTATTCATCACGGGAATTCTCGTCCTAATTCTTTGGATTCAGAAATACATCGAGGGCTACCGTTCAATCAGACGAATCGAAGTTGTGCTCCCGCTCATTTTTGTAGGACTAATACGGGCGTTTCTCATCACAATCATCCTGGTTCCCAACTTTTCATCTTTCGCAGAGAATCTGTACGCGCGTATACCAGTTAGTGTTTTTAGTACTTTATTGTGGTTGGGTTTACTCACATACATTATTCAACACTCCAAGATCTACAACGAGAAGTATCAAGCACTTTTTACTCAGGCAGTACTTGAAAGTGTGAACCAGGACCCACAAATAGAATCGGTTTCGCTTAAGAACATTCCGGAAATTATTAGATTAAAAAGTAAACTCGATAGCTTATTGAACTTTGAGAATATCGATAGCAATGAGGTCGACAGTATCACTCAAGCAGCGGAAACAATTAGGGATCACATCGCTTCTGAACTTCGCCCATTGAGCCACAGAATATGGGTTTCAGCAGATTTTCATGTGCCGAAAGTTCGAATCTGGAATCTTGCCAAAGACGCTGTTAGGGATCTTAACTTCTCGGTTTTGCATGTATTTCTACCTTGGTGTGGACTCTTTTTACTAGGCACCCTTCCATTTTATTCACCTCAGAATGCACTTGAATTGACACTTGCATTCTCATTCGTGATAGGTCTACCGCTGGTTGCTGCAAAAATAATGATTGTTCGACGAACCAATGCTGTAATTGTTCTTATTTCACTTTTTCTCGCATATTTGATTTTTACAGTCGCATTTACAGAATTCTTTATCGCGGTATTTTCACTCAACCTAACATTGAAGAATTCTCTGCTTATAAATTCCCTTACAGCTATCACGAGCGTAGTGTTTGTGGTTTTTAATTCTTGTATTCTGCTCTTTAATTCGGACAGAAGAAAAGTACTTCAATCAGTCGAAGAGGCACTTGCGCTGATGAGAGATCGTAAATTCACTGCTTCCTACCTCCATAATTCAGTGCAATCTGAACTGACTGCCATTTCCATGCAACTATCTGCCACTCGCGAAGGTCCTTTATCCCCGCAAGTTCGAGGCGCAATAGAGAGGCTAGATTCTCTTGTAAATCGTGAATTTTCTCTTCGTTTACAAAATGGTCCACTTCAATTTGGCAAAGAGTTGCAAGAGCTTTGTGAGTTATGGCACGGGGTTGCATCCTTGGATTTTTCTGGGATTTCCATTGCCAAGGTATCGAATCTTGAGGCCTCGCTCTTACTTTTCTTTATCGAGGAATTTGTTGCCAATTCGGTTCGTCACGGGAAAGCAAATCAAATATCTGTATCGATGGAAGTGGATCAAGATCACCTGGCTCTGGTGGCTAGACACAATGGTAGGGAGCCCATAAGAGAGGGCACTGGACTTGGCTTCGCCTGGTTAAATGAAGTAGCTCAAGACGGTTGGTCAATTTCTATTAACGATGGCAACACGACAGTTGTTGCTCATATCCCACGGCTCATCTAGGCTTTAAATCATGAATAACGACAATGCGGAAGTCGCAGAGAAGGCCAAGCGTATTCACGACCAAGCTCCTTCGGATCTCTTTGCAGAATTCATGAGTTCGGGCTGGGCGCCATCAGATTATGCAGATCTAGCGCCACTTGAAGTTGTTACCTACGCATTTGCTCGTCGCCAAGTTTTATCAGCTGCCTATCCTGGAATTCGTCTAGTTCTACCTGCGGGTGGTTACAAAGTTCGCTCTAACGATACTGACTATCAATATCGCCCTCATAGTGCATTCGCGTACTACAGCGGAGTTCAAGGTGCAGATTCCACAGCCGATGCAGTTCTTGTTATGGAACCAACACAGGGCGGTCACCTCACATACCTCTATATCCATCCACGTTCTACTCGCGACACCGATGCTTTCTATCGTGATGCAAAATATGGCGAGCTCTGGGTGGGACGTCGCTACACACTTGATGAAGCAAAGGCTCGCTACCAGATCGATACTCGCTTAGTAAATGACCTGGAAGCTTTCTTGAAAGATGGCAAAGAGACCCTGATTATTCGTGGCGAAGATGCAATGGTCGATGGAGCAGTAAAGAAGCATGATCGCGAAAGTGAATTCCTTACATTTACATCAGAGCAACGCCTAGTAAAAGATGATTATGAGATTGCCGAGATGCAGAAGGCTGTCGATGCATCTGCCCTTGGTTTTAACGATGTCATCTCTGTCATGCCAGCAGCTGTTGCCACTCCACGAGGCGAACGCGTTCTCGAAGCAGCTTTCTACGGTCGCGCCCGCGTGTTAGGAAACGATCTTGGTTACAACACCATCGTCGGTGCTGGTGCTCATGCATGTGTATTGCACTGGATCCGCAATGATGGCGACGTTCGACCTGGTCAGCTTGTCCTTGTCGATGCCGGAGTTGAAGTTGAATCTTTCTACACCGCAGATATCACTCGCACGCTTCCTGTCACAGGAAAATTCACTCCCGCACAACGTTCTCTCTACATGCTCGTCTATGAGGCGCAGTTAGCTGGTTTTGCAGCTATCAAGCCGGGTGTGAAGTTCTCCGAGATCAACGCTGCTTGCCAGAAAGTTCTTGCTGAAGGCCTTGCCGCCATGGGTGTTCTCACTGTCAGCGCTGAAGAGTCTCTTAAGCCAGAAGTTGGACTGCACCGCCGTTGGACTCTGCACGGAGTAAGCCACCACTTGGGTATCGATGTCCATGACTGTGCTCACGCTCGCAAAGAGAATTATCTTGATAAAGAGCTTGAGGTCGGCATGGTCCTTACAGTCGAGCCCGGCCTTTATATCCAGCCAGATGACGAGCTCTTTGCACCTGAATACCGTGGAATCGGTATCCGTATCGAAGATGACATCGTGGTTACTGAAGATGGTTGCCGCAATTTATCTGAAGATATTCCTCGCCATCCAGATGCAATTGAAAAGTGGATGAAGTCAATCCTGCGTTAATTCGCTAGTTGTAATCCGCACCAAGCAGCAAGCAGGCCAAAAATCAGCGATGCGCTTAGGTTGATTGCTACCGCTCTATATTTCTTCAGCTCGAAACCAAGGTAGAGATCTAACATAAATGTCGACCATGTTGTAAATGAGCCGAGAAATCCGATAACAAGGAAGTCATGCCAATGTTCTGATGCTGAAAGACTGAGGCCAATCAAGAACGAACCGGTGACGTTGATAGCGAAAATTCCAAATGGTTGATCTGTGATTTTGCGAAAGTGTGCATCGATAAGAAAACGAGCCGGTGCACCAAGTGCAGCTCCGAGCGCGACGAGAAAGTAACTCATACTCGCGCCTTAATGTACTTGCGAGAGAGCGGAAGAATAATCGCAACCGCCGCCAGCGATCCAAAGGTATTTGCAATGAGGAAAATCCAATTCTCATGAGGATTACGCATCGCTTCAAAGGTAACGCCAGAGAAAGTTGTAAGCCCTCCGCAGAAGCCCGGTAATAAGAAGTAGCGGGCCCATGTGATTCCACGGCGCTCCATCAAAACCAAGATATGTGCAGCAAATGCCGATCCAAGAATATTGGCCGAGGTAATTCCTGCGCGATTACTGACGAAGAAGAGATCCAGCAGAAAGCGAAGAAGGGAGCCTAAGACTCCCCCTGCGCTGACGAGAAGTACCGGGATCAGAAGATTGCCTTCTTCTTGCTCGCTTTAAAGACTGTTGTGATCGCGCTAATAATCAAAGATGCAAAGAACGCTGACCAGAATCCTGTGACATCTAACTTATCTGACCATCGTGCAGTCAATGACAGCATCGCAGCATTGACAACGAAGAGGAAGATTCCGAAAGTCACAATCGATACTGGAAATGTCAGCACCTTGATGAGTGAACCAAAAATGGAATTAATTAAACCGAAGAGCAGAGCCACCCAGAGATATGTGGTGAAGCCGCCGTTGACTGTAATTCCAGGAACGGCGAGCGTCGAAACCCACATCGCAAAGGCGAGAACTGCCCATCGGATAATTAAATTCATTACTAGTCGCGCTTCTCTCGACGAAGTTGACCACTGAACATACGTGCTGGGTCGTACTTAATATCTACAACGCGCTCCTTCATAGGAATGATCGCATTGTCAGTGATCTTGATGTGCTCTGGACATACTTCTGTACAGCACTTCGTGATGTTACACATTCCGAGACCGTGCTCTTCTTGTGCTGTGCGCTTGCGGTTCTTGATGCGATCCAATGGGTGCATATCAAGTTCTGCAATACGAATAAAGAATCGTGGGCCAGCAAATGACTTCTTATTCTCTTCATGGTCACGGATTACGTGGCATGTGTTCTGACATAGGAAGCATTCGATGCACTTGCGGAACTCTTGTGAACGCTCGACATCCACCTGCTCCATACGCGCTTCGCCTGGGCCAAGCTCTGCAGGGTGTGAATACGCTGGAACTTCCATCGCCTTCTTGTAGTTGAAGGAGACATCTGTAACGAGGTCCTTGATGATAGGAAACGCGCGAAGAGGTGTGACAGTGATTGTCTCTCCCTCATCGAATGATGCAACCTGTGTCATACATGCAAGACGTGGCTTGCCGTTGATTTCCATAGAACAAGATCCACACTTACCCGCCTTACAGTTCCAACGAACTGCAAGATCGCCCATCTGTGTTGCTTGAACACGGTGGATTACATCGAGAACAACTTCGCCCTCGTTAACGTCAACGACAACATCCTTAAGTCCGCCATCAGTTGAATCTCCACGCCAGATTCGAAGATTGAGTTTGCGTGTCATTAGTTTGAACCGCCTTTCGCAATTTCTTCTGGTGTCATGTATTTCTCCAACTCGTGTACATCAAAGAGATCAAAGAGCTCCTTTGGCATTGGTGGAAGTGGTCGAGCAGTTACTGTGACCTTTGTTCCATCAAAACTTGAGATGTGGTTGACCTGGCGCCAGGTGCTGCTCATACCTGGGAAGTCATCGCGGGTGTGACCGCCACGAGATTCTTCACGTAAGTCGGCTGACTTGGCAGTTGATTCTGCAACCAACAACATATTGTCGAGATCGAATGCCAAGTGGAAACCTGGGTTGAATTTACGATCTCCGGCAACGCTGACGTTCTTGCTGCGAGCGCGGATGTCGGCAATCTTTGCGATCGCTTCCTTGATTTCAGCACCTGTACGGATGATTCCGACCAAGTTATGTGTGACCTCTTGAAGCTCAGCGTGCAAGGAATACGCATTCTCGCCGCCTGCGTTCTCAAATGGAGCTTGGATACGCTGCGCTGCCTGAGTAACTGTTGCATCTGAGACTGGATTCGCGCCATTGGCCTTTGCATAATCAGCAGCTGCCGCACCTGCGCGGCGACCGAAGACCAAGAGGTCTGACAATGAGTTTCCACCGAGACGGTTTGAGCCATGCATTCCGCCAGCTACCTCACCTGCCGCAAAGAGCCCTGGAACTCCGATAGCAGCTGCTGTATCTGGCTCGACATCGACACCACCCATGACGTAGTGACAGGTTGGGCCAACTTCCATCGGCTCCTTGGTGATATCTACGCCAGCGAGTTCATAGAACTGGTGCCACATAGATGGAAGACGCTTCTTAATAACTTCAGCAGAGAGGCGCTTGGAAACATCGAGGAATACTCCGCCATGTTCGGTTCCGCGTCCTGCCTTAACTTCAGAGTTAATTGCACGCGCTACTTCATCGCGAGGCAGTAGCTCTGGTGGACGACGGTTGTTGTCCTGATCTGTGTACCAACGATCTGCTTCTTCTTCAGTTGTTGCGTACTTATCTTTAAATACATCTGGGATGTAATTAAACATAAAGCGCTCACCCTTGTTGTTGGTAAGAACTCCACCTTCACCGCGAACAGACTCTGTTACCAAGATTCCGCGAACTGATGGAGGCCAGACCATTCCTGTTGGGTGGAATTGCAAGAACTCCATATCCTTAAGGTTTGCACCAGCTTTGAGAGCAAGTGCGTGGCCATCGCCAGTACCTTCCCAAGAGTTTGATGTGATCTTAAATGCCTTACCAACGCCACCTGTTGCAATAACAACTGCAGGTGCTTCGAAGAGAATCTCATCGCCGTTCTCGCGCCAGTATCCATAGACACCTGCAACTTTGCCATTCTCTTTCAGAATGTCTGTGACGGTAAATTCCGCGTAGACCTTGAGGTTAGCTTCCATATCGCCATGATCGCGACCATCTTGCTGCTGCAACGCAACAATCTTCTGCTGCATTGTACGAATGAGTTCGAGACCCGTGCGGTCACCTACGTGTGCAAGACGTGGATATTCGTGTCCACCGAAGTTGCGTTGTGAAATCTTTCCTTCTTTAGTGCGATCAAAGAGAGCGCCCCACATTTCGAGCTCCCAGATGCGATCTGGTGACTCTTTCGCATGAAGTTCTGCCATGCGATAGTGGTTAAGGAACTTTCCGCCGCGCATTGTGTCGCGGAAGTGAACCATCCAATTGTCATTGCTATTGGCATTTCCCATTGATGCTGCGGCTCCACCTTCAGCCATAACAGTGTGGGCCTTACCGAATAGTGACTTACAGATGATTGCGACGCGAAGACCGGCTTCACGTGCTTCTACAGCAGCGCGAAGACCTGCTCCACCTGCACCGACGATGACAACGTCATACTTAAGTTTCTGAAGATTCTGTGACATTTACATAGTCCTTTTAGAAGAAGTAGAAGTTGGTCCAGGCGCCAGTTGCAACTTGGCGGACATAAATGTCAGCGAATGCAACTGCGGCAAGTGAGAACCAGGCGAATTGCTGGTGCTTGGTATTGAGGACTGAAACAGTCGTCCATAACTTGTAACGGAATGGATGCTTTGAGAAGTGCTTCAAACGCCCACCTACTGTGTGGCGACATGTGTGGCAGGAAAGTGAGTAGAACCAGAGAAGTGATGAGCTAACAACGAGTACTAAAGTTCCAACGCTCATATGACCCCAGTCGCCATGTTCATTTCTGAATGCAAGAACTGCGTCATAAGTAAGAAAAACGTTAAATACCAACCCTGCGTAGAAGAACCAACGGTGTGCATTCTGCAAGATCAGCGGTGCACGAGTCTCGCCTGTGTACTTAGTGTGTGGCTCTGCAACCGCACATGCAGGAGGTGAGAACCAGAAAGAACGGTAGTAAGCCTTGCGGTAGTAGTAGCAAGTCATACGGAAACCAAGTGGGAAGATCAAGATGATCAATGCTGGTGAAAGTGCGAAACCAAGAACTTGTGCACTTACTGGCGCCCAACCAAAGAGCTTCGATCCTTCAACACATGCTTCTGATAAACATGGCGAATAGAAAGGTGAGATGAGCGGCTCTACAAAGTAATTAGCACCCTCGAATGCGCGGAAGGTTGCATAGATTACGAAGGAGAAGAGAACTCCAAATGTAATCGCTGGCTCAAGCCACCACTTATCTGTTCGTAGAGTGCGCTCTTTGATTTTTGCGCGCGTTGGAGAAAAGACTCCGGACATTGAAACTCCCCCGTTGGATCGTCCTAATTAATAGGTGTAAGTGTGCGCTTCTTGGCGCGAAGTATCTATATCTTGCTGCGCCTAAGGCTTATGAAGTCAGCCACAACGCGAGCGGGAAGCACGAAACCCGCCTGCAGTGCATGCAGACGGGCTTCGTTTTAGCGCGGAGGACGTGGGATTTGAACCCACGAGGCTTTCACCTGCCGGTTTTCAAGACCGGTGCACTCGGCCGCTATGCGAGTCCTCCGTGGGAGAGGCTACTAGAGACCGGGAAGTTTTCAAAAATCAGGCGGTAGGAAGATCGAGTAGGCCCTCGATAGCGATTGCTACGCCATCTTCTTCACATGGGCCAGCGATGCTCTTGGCGTACTTGGCTCCATCAGGGTGGCCTGAAGACATTGCATAGGAACGTCCTGCCCATTCGAGCATCGAGAAGTCGTTGGGATTATCACCAAAGGTCACGCAATCTGCAGCATCGATTCCAAGACGTCCTGCCATGCGAGCAAGTGTTGCTCCCTTAGAGACACCGAGGGCGGAGATTTCTAATAGTGAGTCGTGTGGGTTGGAGTGAGTAACAGTGACCAAACCTTCAAGCTCAATCAGCGCAATCTCCAACATTTCATCAGATGAAAGATTTTGCTGCGAGCAACGTGCAAGCATCTTGAGCGCAGGCGATTTAATTGCTTCTTCGATTGTATGAACACCGATGTTATCGAGACCAACATCCCAACGAGGGATGTATGCCTTCTCGCGATGGAAGTAATTATGTGATTCGACCGCAAATGAAACTTGTGGGATTGCCTTACGAAGTCGGTTGACAGTCTCGGTCTGATCTTCCACTGAGATCAACCACTCTTCAAGAACTTTATCGCCCATCAAGTCGTACAACATCGCACCGTTACCGCAGATTGCGCTACCGAATCCAAATGCTTCACGAATCTCTGGCATCCAACGAGGTGGCCGTCCAGTAACAAAGAAAATCTCGACACCCAAATCACGTGCACGTTGAAATGCAGCGATAGTGCGCTGTGAAATTACTCCGTCGTGCGTAACGATGGTGCCATCTAAATCGGTGGCAATTAGCTTTGGTCTAATCACACGAGCTCTAACTTAGCTTTACCAAGAAACGGTTGAAGAGCTGCGGGAACATTGACTGTTCCATCAGCATTCTGGTGGTTCTCAAGAATTGCAACAATCATGCGTGGAATCGCAACCAATGTGCCATTCAAGGTTGCGATTGCCTTTGTGCCATCTGCATCCTTGTAACGAATGTTGAGGCGTCGCGCTTGGAATTCAGTGCAGTTAGAGGTACTTGTTACTTCGCGATAAGCACCCTGCGTTGGAATCCATGCTTCAATATCAAACTTACGTGTAGCACTGGATCCGAGGTCACCTGAAGCAACATCGATCACGCGGTAAGGGATCTCCATTGCATTGAGAAAATCCTTCTCCCACTGCAGTAAACGCTTATGTTCTTCCTTTGCATCTTCTGGCTTGCAGAATGAGAACATCTCGACTTTATCGAACTGGTGCACGCGAATGATTCCACGAGTGTCCTTGCCATATGTACCTGCTTCGCGACGGAAGCAAGATGAGTAACCTGCATAACGCATCGGCAACTTATCTGCAGGCAGGATCTCATCCATATGCATTGCAGCTAGTGGAACCTCAGATGTTCCAACCAAGTACACATCATCGCGTTCGATGCGATAAACATTCTCTGCCGCTTGTCCCAAAAATCCTGTGCCTTCCATCGCTGATGGATTGACTAGCACTGGAGGAATAACTGGAGTGAAGCCATTCTTCAGCGCAGATTGAATTGCGTAATTAACGAGTGCGAACTCGAGCATTGCTCCGGCACCTGTTAAGTAATAAGAACGTGAACCTGCAACCTTTGCACCGCGCTCGGTATCGATTGCACCCAGAAGCTTGCCGAGTTCGACGTGATCCTTTGGCTCGAAACCATCTTTGGCAAAGTCGCGCGGTGTTCCGATGTGCTCGATGGTGACGAAGTCCTCTTCACCGCCGATTGGCGCTTCTGTATCGAGCAAGTTTGAAAGCTGTAACACAAGCTGCTTTGTCTGCTCTTCAACTTCAGCGCGCTTTGAATCTGCAGCCTTTACCTTGTCGGCAAGTTCCTTTGCGTTAGCAAGAAGAGCAGTTTTTTCGTCGCCCTTTGCAGCGCCAACGCTCTTTGAGAGTGTGTTCTGTTCTTGGCGAAGTGCTTCAAACTCTGCAATGGCAGCGCGCTTGATCTCATCGATAGCAATGATCTGATCAACAAGGTCAACGTTCTCGCCGCGACCCTTTTGAGAAGCGCGGACCGCATCAGGGTTTTCGCGCAGGAATTTGATATCAATCATCATCGCACCTCTCGTGGGTATGAACCTAGGAATCTAATGTCGTCGCAGATTGCACGTAGGTCATCCATCGATTTAGCGACTGCCTCATCGTTGATATGACCTTCAACATCAATAATGAAATGGTAGTGACCGAGCTCGCGACCTGTTGGACGTGACTGAATAAATGTCAGGTTCACGTCATATTTTGCAAAGACAGAGAGAATCTCAAGCAGAGCTCCTGCATGGTCGATATCGATATAGACAACAAGTGAGGTGCGGTCATGGCCGGTGGGCGCTGGGATGAAGCCAGGCTTTTGTGCTGCGATAAAGCGTGTGACAGCGACTTGATTGTCACCAATAGAAGAGGCCTTGATCTCTAGCCCGAAGTTCTCAGCTGCTGTAGTTGATGCGATCGCAGCATCGAGTTCGCCTTTAGCAACGAGCTCTGCCGCAGCAGCTGTTGAGTTTGTTGGAACGATCTCTGCATGTGGGTAGTGAGTAGAAAGGTATGTGCGGCATTGTGATTCGGCGTGGGGATGTGTGCCGATGCGATTAATCGTTGTTGTGCCTGGCTTGACCATTAAATCAAATGTGACAGGCAAGGTAACTTCTGCAGCGATAGTAAGAGGAATACCAGTCGCGAGTTCATCGAGCGTACGCGCGACCACGCCTTCAACAGAATTTTCGATTGGAACGAGAGCGTAATCGGCTTCGCCTGCGCGAACGGCATCGAGTGCCGCGGTGACATTGATATAAGGAATAAGCACATCATCTGAAGATGTAATTTTCTTCAAAGCGCCCTCGGTAAAGGTGCCCGCAGGCCCTAGATAGGCGTATGTATGCATTGGCTAAGGATACTAAAGGAATGT
>CALJUA010000112.1 GCA_937975715.1 uncultured Candidatus Planktophila sp. | reverse complement strand
GTTGGAATTACCGCACCGCGCAGAAGCGCTCGCTCTGTACTCATGCGCTTAAGACTTTCTCTTTATTTTTGTGAAGCTCAGGACGCTTCTTCTGAAAAGTAAGCGTAAAGGTCAGCAGAACCGCGAAGACAATTGCTGCAACCCAGAGCGGTGTAAATGCTGAGATAGAGACTGGGAAAGCAATTGTCGCTGTCCAGAAGTACATGATCAGAGCCGTACGTGCCTGTGAATTACCTGATCGCATGATGCGATGGTGAATGTGTTCTTTATCCGATGCAAATGGAGATTTACCTGCACGCAATCGTCTGATGATTGCAGAGAATAAATCAATCAATGGAAGAGCAAGGACTGCAAGGGGTAGAGCAAGTGGCAACAACGTTGGTCCGAGCTTCTCTGCTGAAATTGCATTGGGATCGATTTGGCCAGTCAACGTAATCGCAGATGCTGCAAGGAGAAGCCCTAAGAGCATTGATCCTGAATCGCCCATAAAGATACGCGCCGGAAAGGCATTATGTGGCAAGAATCCAATACAGACACCGATGATGATTGCGGTAATCAACGATGGCGAACCTGCGCGGCTAAAGCCGTAAATAACTGCTAATAAATAGGCAAAAGCGAAGAAGGCAGCACCTGAGATCGCAACGATTCCTGCTGCCAAACCATCAAGGCCGTCGATGAAGTTCACCGCATTGATAGTGACAAGAACGATTGCAACCGTGAGCAACTGTCCGATGCTCGGTGGCAATGTCATTACGCCATTAATGGGAAGCCAGAAAATCTGAACTCCGTAAATCAACAAGATGCCGGCAGCAAGAGCTTGTCCAGCAAGCTTTGTCAGCGCATCGAGTTCAAAGCGATCATCGACCATTCCCAGGAGAACTAAGAAGGTTGCGGCAAGAAAGATTCCGATGGATTCGCGAGTAAAAGATTTACCGACGAGAGAGAGATGGTTGACCATTGCAAAGGTCACTGCCATACCGATCCACATTGCAAGTCCACCCCAGCGAGGCGTTGGAGTCGTGTGCACATCGCGTTCGCGAATCTTTGCAACTACCCCAAAGCGAATTGCCCACTGACGCACAAATGGTGTGACGACATAGCAAATAACTGCAGCAAGCAGAAGTGTGACGAGGTACTCGCGCATCTTTTTCTACTACCTATTAAGCCTGGTAGATAGGAAACTTTGCGGTGAGGGCGTGTACCTCTGCCTTGATTGCAGCATGTGCTGCGGCATCATCACTCTTGATTGCACGTGAGATTAATGAAGCGATTGTCTTCATCTCTTCAACGCCCATGCCCTGAGTTGTTGTTGCAGGTGTTCCGACTCGGATACCTGACGTCACAGATGGAGCCTCTGGATCAAATGGGATGGAGTTCTTATTAAGAACGATTCCTGATGCGCCGCAGCGCTCGTCGGCAACCTTGCCATTAACGCCGGTTGAGCGGATATCTATCAGTGCCAAGTGAGTCTCAGTACCACCAGAGACTGCGCGCATTCCTTCTGCTTCAAGTGCTGCAGCCAATGACTTGGCGTTGACGATGACATCCTTTGCATACTTTT
>CALJUA010000111.1 GCA_937975715.1 uncultured Candidatus Planktophila sp. | reverse complement strand
TTACCCTTACTGGCTTTGATTCACGCGGAAAGACGATGGAACATTGCGTATCTGTAAAGCGCGGGGATCTCTACGACTTTAAATTTAGTATTCAAGCCTGATCTAGAGCGGTTAAAAAGTATTTAGTAAGTAAGTACGGGTTTGTGATTGCTGTACCAATACAGACAGACCATGCTCCAGCCCTAAATGCTCGTGCAACATCTTCAATTTGGTTAAATCCACCTTCAGCGATGACAGGCAACTTCACGACTTTTGAAATCTCAGCAATCAGATCGATATTCGGCAGACCGGTAATCGCAATATCTGTATATCCAGATAGCGTCGTAGCAATAGCTTCGCACCCTAGCTCTTCTGCGATACGTGCTGACTCAACTGAATCGACGTCAGCTAAGAGGGGCACGGTCGATACAGCTCGAACCGCTTCAATGAACTCTTTCAAACTCTGTCCATCTGGACGTGGCCTTCCAGTTGCGTCAATTGCGACAATAGTTGCCCCAGCATTCGCGAGCTCGACTACATCGCTGACAAGTGGGGTGATATAGACCGGGCAAGAATCCAGATAACGCTTTACCAAACCAACAATAGGAAGATCTGTCACTTTGGAGACTGCAGCAACATTGGCGACGCCTTGTGCTCGAACTCCAGCAGCACCAGCCTGAACAACAGTTTCGGCTTGAGCTGCAATGAAGGCAGGCGTGTTGATTGCTGTGTCATCGGGGACCTGACAGGAGACAATTAAACCACCCTTTAAAGGCAAAAATTGAGGTGCGCCTCGTAATTCCAATGTGGAATCGTTATTCAAAAGAAACCTCACAATCCTTGACTTAATTGAATCGTACTATAGTTTAGGGGCACTGGTCTAGCACGGTTACCAGCCGTATTAGAACAATCAAAAGAACCCTCGTTAGGAGAAACAGTGAATAAGGTAATTAAATCCCTAGGTGCTGTGGTTCTGGGAGCTGCTCTCGCAGCAACCAGTTTGATCACGCCATCTTCAGCGGCTTCAAATAATTCAATCACCGTAGCTGAAGTAACAGCTGGTGGTGGAGGTGTGCAGCAGATTGGTTCACCATGGATCAACTCTGGCTCAATTTCACATCATGCAATGTTCCGCGCGCTCTTCAAGGCAAATCCTGACCTTGTCAGCGTCAAGCCAGATCTCGCATCAGGTTATGTAGTCAGCAAAGATGGAAAGACAGTTACCGTAACACTGAAATCAGGACTTAAATGGTCTGATGGTCAACCTTTGACTTCAGACGATGTTGTCTGGTCAATCAATACGCTTCTTCGCGTAGCTCAGTCAAATGCAATCTATGTCAACGCATTCAAGCAAATTGTTGGTGCTGATGTAGTCAACGGAACAAACACAACCACAATTAGTGGTCTTAAGGCTAACGGAAACACAATCACATTTTCTTTAGTAGCTCCATTGAACACATTGATTCCAATCCTTGCTCAGTTCATGATTCTTCCAAAGCACTCACTTGCCGATGCTGATCTTCTTAAGCTTGCGTCAAATAACTACTGGAAGAATCCAGTTGTGTCTGGCCCATATAAGGTCGGAACATTCAGCCAGGGCAACTTCATCACTCTTGTACCAAACGATAAATACGAAGGTGATGCTCCAAAGATCTCTGAAATCAACATCATCGTGTCAGCTAACCTTGTTGCCGATGCAAAGGCTGGAAAGCTCGATTACTTCACAACAAATGATCCAGAGACAATCCGCGCGATGTCTAGCGTCAGCACATTCAAGGGAAATGCTGTAAACCTAGCGTTCTACCGCTACTTTGTATTTAACTTGAGTCAGCCAAGCAACCCATTTAACAATGTGAAGGCTCGTGAAGCTCTTAAGTACGGTATCGACTGGAACCGCCTTGTCCCAGCTATCTATCCTAAGCTCGGTAAGGTCATCAACAGCGGTGTTACAGCTGGTATGCCAAACCATGACGCATCTATCGCGAAGTACACATTTGATAAGGCAAAGGCAATCGCTCTCCTCAAGGAAGCAAACTTTGATTTCTCAAAGACAATTCGCCTACGTCACTACTACGGCGATACAGCTGCAATCACATTCATGACCGCAATCGCTCAGCAGATGATGGATCTCGGAATCAAGGTAGAAATGCTGAAGTTCCAGGGAGATGCAACAACAGAGCTTTGGGGCAATAAGAACTACGAAATCGCTCTCAAGGGTCTCTCTGCATTCAACGTTGGTGAGTGGTATCAGGAGTACAGCAACCCAGCAACATTCGGTAAGGTCTTAGGAGCACAGCCAGAATTCGCAGCTCTTAACACCAAGCTCTTGGAAGCACAGACATTCCCTCAGACACGAAGCGCACTTATGGCACTTCAGAAGCTTGAGCAGAAGAATCTATACAAGCTTCCGTTGCACAGCTTGCAGCAGTACGTGTATGTATCAAAGAGAATTAGTGGCACGACCACTAAGTGGGGCAACCCTCTCTACACTTACAACAATGGTCTAACAAACTGGACAGTCGCTAAGTAAAAAAACTATAAATGGTGTAGACCGAGATGCGAGGGTGGTCTCGGTCTACACCGTTTATTTTCATCGAAGTCTTAGGAAGGCAGATATAAATTGGTTTCATATTTGATTAGGCGCATTGCAATTCTTGTGCCAATGGCATTTGCAATCAGTGCTCTCATTTTCTTTGCATCTCGCCTTTCACCAATTGATCCAATCAATGCCCTTATCTCACCTGATGCTGCAGCAGACCCAGCAAACCTCGAGCGCCTTCGCCAAGAGCTGGGCCTCAACGATCACATAGTGATTCAATATTTCCACTGGCTCAAAGAGCTTGCAGTCGGTAACTTCGGCTATAGCATTCAAAGCGGCCAGAAAATCTCGGAGATTTTGGCGCTGCGCATGCCGGCTACTCTCGAACTCGTTCTCTCGGCACTTATTTTATCTACGGTTTTAGCTCTTACTTTGGGCCTTTTGGCTGGTGCTCATCGAGGCGGTATCGCCGACAAGATTTCACGAGTGTTGGCAGTTATTGGAATTGCGGTTCCTGATTTCTTCATCGGTTTGGCATTACTTAATGTATTTGCATATCACCTAGGCTGGCTTCCAACTGGTCAACGCCTATCACCAGGTCAGATTACGTTCTGGGATCGCTTGCCTCACCTGATTTTGCCAGTGGCGACATTAACAATTGCGATGGTTGCGGTTCTTATTCGATACACACGAAATTCAGTTCTCGATACCCTTAATAGAGATTTTGTTAAAACTGCTCGCAGCAAGGGAGTTCCAGAATGGAAAGTCCTCTACAGCCACGTTTTTAGAAATTCACTTGGCCCAGTAATGGTGATCTTGGCCTTTCGCCTTCCACTGTTGGTCGGAGGCTCAATTTTGGTTGAAACTGTATTCCAATGGCCTGGCATCGGAAGTACCGTTATTGCAGCAGTGAGCGCATCTGACTTTCCAGTCATCATGGTAATTAGCATGATTATTGCAATGGTAATTCTTGTATCAAGCTTCCTTGTCGATATTGTGAAGTCAATACTTGATCCACGAGTACGTCTTGGTGGAGGTGCTTCATAATGAAAAAGGCTGTAGCACGCGATAAAGAACCTTCAACCCTCAGAATATTCTGCAGGAATTTCCTTCACAATGTTCCGGGAATGACTAGATCGGAAGAGCACACGTCTGAACTCCAGTCACCGATGTTTATCTCGTA
>CALJUA010000110.1 GCA_937975715.1 uncultured Candidatus Planktophila sp. | reverse complement strand
ATTCAAGACTCGCACCTGGTTGGGGTCACCTCATGGGTACGGATCAACTAGGTCGAGACATGCTCAGCCGTGTTTTGTATGGCGCCCGTCAATCCATCTATATCGGAGTACTTGCTTCTCTTCTAGCAAATCTCATCGGAACAGTATTGGGTGCTGTTGCTGGGTACCTCGGCGGTAAATTTGACACAATCGTTCTGCGAATTTCAGAGCTCGTGATGACTTTCCCACAACTCATCCTTGTTCTTATTGCCGTTTCATTACTTGGCCAAGGCATCAATAACGTCATTCTTATCTTTGCTGTCACTGGCTGGATGACTACATTCCGCTTGGTTCGTGGTGAATTCTTCTCACTTCGAGAAGAAGCGTTTGTCGAGGCAGATCGCGCATTTGGCTTCTCAAAATCGCGCATCATCTTTCGTCACTTACTCCCAAATACCCTCAGCCCGATAGTTGTTGCTTTCACAGTCAATACGGCGATTTACATCATCGCCGAAGCAGGACTTTCATTTCTAGGTCTCGGAGTTCCAATTACTACTCCAACCTGGGGAAATCTTTTGGCAGCGGCGCAATCTCCGGTAGTTGTTAATGAGTACTGGTGGCTTTGGGTTTTTCCTGCGCTGTCAATCGTGATTTTCGTACTCGGAGTGAATTTCATCGGAGACGGTTTGCGAGATGTCCTCGACCCTCGTCAACGCACTTCAAGTGTGAGCAGCTCATTGAAGCAATCTCTCTTGGGAAGATTTGGAAAGAAGTGATGACACAATTTAACGGTAGCGAGAATATTCTCGAACTCGATAAGGTCAATGTTTCCTTCAACGTTGAAGGAAATCAGATTCACATTCTCCGTGACGTTTCGCTCAATGTTCCTCGCGGTTCATTCCTATGTGTGGTCGGTGAATCCGGGTGTGGAAAGTCAGTGACTGCGCAGGCAATCGTTCAACTCCTACCTGATAACGGACGAATCACTTCTGGAAAGATTACGTTTAATAATCAGAAAGATTCCATCGAAATCAATAAACTTGAAAAGTTCGGTAGCCAGATGCGCGGTATTCGCGGCGCACAGATCGGCATGATCTTTCAAGATACGCTCTCATCTCTGAACCCTGCGCACAAAGTTGGGCGACAAGTTGCTGAGGGCCTTCGCCAGCACGCACGCGTTTCTAAGGATCAAGCCCGCACTAGAGTTGTAGAACTCTTCCGCAAGTTAGGCATCTCCGATGCTCCACGTCGATATGACGCATATCCTCACGAATTCTCAGGCGGAATGCGTCAACGCGTAATGATTGCTGTTGCCACTATCTGCGAGCCAGATTTGGTCATCGCAGATGAGCCAACAACTGCGCTAGATGTGACTATTCAGGCTCAAATAATGACTCTTTTGAAGGATCTTCAAGAGAAGGCGGGAAAGACTTTCATTTTGATCACCCATAATATGGCTCTCGTCTCTGAGGTCGCCGATCATGTTGCGGTTATGTATTTAGGGCGAGTAGTTGAATACGGAACAACCGAACAAGTCTTGCGCACTCCTCGGCACCCGTATACCCGGGCCTTATTGGAGAGCGTTCCAACACTGGATGCCGATAAAGATCTCAAACTCAAGACAATTGTTGGCCAAACTCCTGCGCCAAGTGATGTACCAACAGGCTGCGAGTTTGCTGGACGTTGCCCATATGTCATCGATCGTTGCAAGACCGAGCAAGTCTCAATGCGATTGCTTGAAAATGGTCATGATGTTCGCTGTTTGCGACTAGATGAAGGCGGAAACTTGCCCGCATTGACAGTAGGAGGTTCCCATGTCTGAAACACCTCTATACCAAGTCAAGGAAGTTAAGAAACACTTCCCAGTTGTCGGAGGAGTCCTTCGCCGAACTAAGGGCCATGTAAAGGCTCTCGATGGCGTTGATTTAAGTATCTTCCGAGGTGAGACCATTTCGATTATCGGAGAGTCCGGCTGTGGCAAGACAACTCTTGGTCGCATGATGGCTTTGCTAGATAAACCTACTGAAGGCGCACTTGAATTTGATTTTGGTCAAGGGTTGCAAGATGTAACAAAACTTCAAGGAAAAGACCAGATGCGTTTCCGCAAAAAGGTGCAGATGATCTTCCAGGATCCTTACACATCCTTTAATCCACGACAACGAGTTGGCGCTGCTATGGAGGAAGTCCTCCAGGTCCACGGCGTCGAGGAGGTTGAGGAGCGCATTGCTCGAATCGCCGAAGCATGCGAGATGGTCAATATCCCAACCCAATACTTAAAACGTTATCCTCATGAATTCTCTGGAGGCCAACGCCAGCGCCTAGCGATTGCTCGATGCTTGGCAACAAAGCCCGAACTCATCATTGCTGATGAGATTGTTTCTGCCTTGGACGTCTCAATTCAAGCTCAAATAGTCAATCTTTTAAGGGAAATTCAAGGCGAAACCGGCCTCTCATTTATGTTTGTCACTCACGACGTCGCTGTTGCCCGATATGTCGGGCACCGAGTCGCAGTAATGTATTTGGGATCGGTAGTTGAAATCTTGCCGGCAGAGTCACTTCCAGAAGCTGCTGAACATCCATACACAATTGCACTTCTATCTGCTGTTCCAAGTATGAATCCTGATCGCAAAGCTGAGCGAATCATCTTGCAAGGTGAAGTTCCAAGCCCCATTGAAAAGCCATCAGGATGCGCCTTCTCAACACGATGTGCATTTGCAATGGATATATGTCGCAGCGAACGACCAGAATTAAGACCGTCACTAAATTCAACAAGTGGACATGAAGTCGCATGCCACCTCATTAAGGGAGCAAACTAATGGCAAACAATTCAAAGCTACTTCGAGGAGTTGTGCCACCAGTATGTACTCCATTCAATGCAGATTATTCTGTAGATGAGAAGTCACTGCGTCGTCTAGTCAATCACCTGATTGATGGCGGAGTTCATGGACTCTTTGTCCTAGGTTCAACGAGTGAAGTCGCATACCTCACTGATGCCAATCGCGCAGACGTTATCCGCATTACTCTTGATGAAACCGCAGGTCGAGTTCCTGTCGTTGCTGGAGCAATTGACATGACTACGCTACGTGTTAACGAACATGTACGTGCTGCTGTAGCTGCAGGTATTGATGGAATTGTTTTAACAGCTCCTTTCTATGTTCGTACCCACCCAGCAGAGATCGAGAACCATTTCCGCCTGGTCAAGCAAGCTTGCCCTGATACACCCCTATATGCATATGACATTCCTGTCGCAGTAAACGGTGTAAAGCTGGAACTTGGAACTGTTTTAAAGTTGGCTAGTGAGGGTGTGATTGCAGGACTTAAAGATTCTTCAGGAAATGATGCAGGCATCCGTGCAGTAATCTTGGGAGCAAAGAAGCTCGGTCTCAAAGACTTTAAAGTCTTGACGGGTTCAGAGCTCACAGTTGATTCCGCCCTTATCGCTGGAGCTGATGGCGTAGTGCCAGGCATTGGAAATATCGATCCAGCCGGCTATGTACGCATATTTGATCTCGTTGCCGCAGGTGATTTTGCAGCTGCAAAAGCTGAACAAGAAAGACTCTTTGAGATGTTTGGCCTGGTCGATGTTGGAGCTCCTGGCCGTATGGGTCGTGGATCATCAGCAATCGGCGCTTTCAAGGCCGGACTTAAACTGCTCGGAATCATCGAAGATGCGCGCACTGCTCCACCAGCGATTGCACTGAATGAGGCAGAGATTTCCGCAATCACACCATTCTTGAAGCAGGCTGGACTGCTCTAACTACAATGGAGCATGTAAGGCTTGCTCTTAGAGGTGAGGGTGGCTATCGGCAATATCGAATTCCTGCGCTAGCTGTGACAAAGAGCGGCCGCCTGATTGCTATCTATGATGGCCGTGCAGACTTCGACGATCTGCCCGCACCCATAGATCTGGTCATGAGGATAAGTGACGATTGCGGAAAATCCTGGTCGGATCAAAAAATCTTTCGTAAACATGAAGGAACGTCTGGATACGGTGATGCGAGCATCATCGTCGATCCCACCTACGGAGAATTAGGTCGCATCATCGTGCTCTACCAGTACACGCGGGATGCAGGATTCTTTGAAAGTGTCGTGGGGTCAAGTCCAGAAGATCCAAAAATCGCACATATTGCTCGTTCAATCTCAGATGATGATGGTGCCACATGGACACACGATTTCATCACCGATCAATTGAAGGATTCACAGACAGAGGGAATCTTTGCAACATCAGGGTCCGGTGCACGAGTAAAGCACGGTAAATTTGCCGGACGTCTATTACAGACATTTGTTTTGCGGCGTGGCCCCCAATTACTCTCCTCGATTGGTTTCAGTGATGATCATGGGCAAACTTGGTCATTAGGAGCTGAAATACCCGGCGGAAATGAGACTGCAATTGAAAGTCTTGGCGATGGCACAATCCTGATTCATTCTCGCGCTACGCCATTTCGGATGCGCGCCATATCGCGAGATGGCGGATTAACAATTGAGGGTCACGCACCAGATAAAGAATTGCCAGACCCTAGCGATAATGGGTCACTTTGCTTAATGAGTGATGGATCGCTTATCTGTAGCCACAACCATGATCAAGATTTGCGACGAAAAACCCTTGTAAAACGCTCACTTGATGGAGGTAAGAGTTGGCCAGAAGCAGTTCTTCTAGAACTTGGCAGCTCAGCGTATTCGACAGTCTGCGAATTAGCGGATGGAAATGTAGGTGTGCTCTTTGAAAGAAACTCCTACAGTGAAATCGTATTTACGCGCGTGTCCCTCAATGATTTCAAGTCGATTGATCAATTACCTATTGACCTTGTTAGTGAACACGGAATCGAATTCACAATAATTCCACGGTGCATTATTCCGGCACGGAATCAAGGAGCACTGTCTTTGATCTCGAAAGAGAGACCACTCGTTCCTGAGGTTGATATGTCCCAATTTAATCTCACTGAAAGAAAAGAGGTGGGACCGGTAGGTGGCTCAACGAGTGGTGATCCTCTCTTCACCTCTGCTGAATACGATCTCATGCTGGGACCGATCTCACCTGGACTTCACTTAGGAGACGAGATTCGTATGAGTGGACGACTAGCAAATCAGAGCGCAGCAAAACTTCATGACTTAACAATTTCGCACCTTAATAGCGGTACATGCATTCAGCGAAATGTATTGAGCCCAGCCGAGAAAGTCATCTTTCTGGACATTCGGCAGAAGGTATCAGAGGCGGATATAAGAACCGGCGTTGCCACAATTTCAATTTCATACCAGGCTAAGCTTGGCGACATTAAAGTGGGAGAAGAAGTATCTATCTCTCTCTCCGTTAAGACGGGGTTGCCATTGACAGAACCGGAGGCGCTATGAATCTGATAATCGATCTGGGTCAATCAGGTGTCCGCATCAAGAGTGGTGATGACATCTCCTCCATGCCGATAGCAAAGACCACTAACGCATCGACTCTTGAGACGTTGGAGATGATTTTTAAAGCTATCCCAAGCAATGAATATGAGAATGTCTTTCTCAGTCTGACCGGCCTCAATGGAAAAGTAAAGAACGAAAATGAAATTGGCGAGCTCTGCCGAACTCACTTCAAGAGCAAAAACATTGCAATCATGGATGATGGCTTTGCTGCTTTCGTAGGAGCACTTGGCTCTCAGTGCGGAGTCGTATTGACAATTGGCAGCGGGGTCGTTGCAATTTCAGGCAATCAAGGGGAGTTCGCTCATACGGATGGAAAAGGCTCTATTTTCGGTGATTTCGGCAGCGGTTTCTGGCTCGGCCAAGCGGCGCTACGCCGAGCAATCGCAACTCTCGATGGGCGAGACAATGCACCAGAACTTGTTGAACTGCTCAGAGAAGAGCTCGCTCAATTAGATGCAATCGTCAACAAGGTTGGTCCAGAGGCATCTCTCTTATGTATTACTACTGCAAAAACAGTTGTCCAAGGCGCAGAAGAAGGTGTGCAATCAGCACTTAAAGTTTTAGAGGGTGGTGCGGATCTTCTCGCTGCAACGGTTAACAGTGCCTGGAGCAAACTCAAGAACACTAATGGCGAGAAACCTTTTATCGTCCTGACCGGCGGGCTTACACGCAGCAAGCTATATGTAAAGTTGATTCAGGAGCGAGTTTCAGCATTACTCGATTGCAATTACATTGACGCAGAAGCCGATCACTTGGTCGGTGCAGAAAAAGCTGCGGAGATTTTTCCTGATGGAGTTGAAAATCTCTTTAAATGGATCCGCTTCAATTAATTAAGAATCCAACACATCCATTGCCGCTGAGAGCATCTGATAGCGCTCCTCTACAGTTCCAGGAACATTACTTGGCCAACCCATCTTGATCCCTAGCCACTGCAAGTCACCTGCAGCAGTCATGGCACGATGAGCCAAATCTTCAGTGAGCAAAGAATTTGATTCACCAAATGGATGTGACGCGCTCTTCTTAAAAGGGAGGTGCGCATCAATCCATGGGTAACCAAATTGACCGTCGACCGCCGAAGCACCAGAGAAAATTAGCCCACGAAGAAGATTGGAACCCTTTGCGCTCTCGATATGTTCGATAACGCGATCCGCATCTCTGAATTCAATGACAGATCGTCCCCAGTTAATAAATATCCCAACATCACTTCCGGAACTTTGAATGGCATTTATCTCTTCATGCAGAGATAAGAAGCCTTTCTCTGGAGCTTGACCAGAAACAAATGCGTCACAATGTTCGATGGCGAGCTTCACGCCCCGCCAATCCCATGAAGAAATTTCTTGTAGAGATTTTGCCAGTTGAGAAGATGTACCAATTTTGCGAGGAGCAGAGTGGATTTCTACGAGAGAAACCACTTTTCGACCAGCTTTCTCATGAAACTCATTGATAGTTGAGAGAACTTCTCGCACATGTGCAATTGCCGTTTTTCTTCCTATTTCATCCGGCGAAGCGATTCCATAGTTGGGATTTTTGCCAAGCTGCCCCATCACAAAAGGGATAGTCGTGATAACGGCATTTAAATTTCGGGGAAAGTTGGCATGGAGCCAGTCTGTGTCAAGAGGGTGCATCGCACCAGTCCAGGGTAACTCGAGAGAACCAACGCGAGAATCGTTGGCGAGGAGTGTAAAAAACTCCTCTTCTAAGTCAGGGCTCCAAGTTCTATGAGCTGGAGATGAAGGATAGGCGCCAACGACATATTCATTCACACTGCCACTTTAGCGCTTAAGGAAGCTGTAGGACCTGCTGGCCGTGAACCCGAAATGCGCGGTTAGTATCCACATACGAAAGACCTTGCTCACAGTATGGCTATTGTCGGCAACTGGGATGTGTACTCATTTCGCTCCGTAGTAGACTGAAGATATTATGAAGAGCGAAATTTACACATCGACTCTTTCGCGACTTTCACTTAAACCGCTTTTGATTTCACTATCCTTACTCATCATTCTCGCGACAAATCCTCCTGTGGCTAACGCTCAGGATCAGGTGGTTGTTTTCGCTGCATCAAGCCTGGCAGAGAGCCACACGAAATTGGGAAAGTTATTTGATTCATCGAATCCTGATATCAAAATTAGATTTGTTTTTAGCGCGTCAACGACACTTGCAACCCAGATATCTGAAGGTGCAAAGGCTGACATCTACATTTCAGCATCGCCAGAAGATATGAAGCGAGTATCTACTGGAAGAAATTATTTGAAGAATTCTGTCGTGCTTGCAGTTCCAATCAATTCAAAGATTAGAAAAACAAGTCAACTCAATCATGGAATTATCTGGATTAGATGTGCGAATCAGATTCCTTGCGGTAGAGCGGCTCAACGAGCGATTGCAGCTGAAGGAATTACGAGCACTCCCAAATCACTCGAGCCAATGGCCGGCAGTGTGATCTCTAAACTTCTTGCTGGAGAAGTCGATGCTGCAGTTGTCTATCAATCTGATGTGGTCGCCAATAGAACTAAAATCAGGGGAATTCAATTTAAAGATAAGAAGGCAGCTGTAACTCAATACAAGATCGGAGATTTATCAAAGACTTATCAATCCAAGAAGGTGTATCAGTTCTTACTTTCACGTGAGAGTAGAAAGCTGCTACAGAGTTATGGTTTTGGGCTTTCATGAAGATCGGATATCGCCTTCGAATACTCGCAATTATTGCCGGATTTGTAGTAGTTGCACCTCTGGGTGCGTTAGTTCTCAAGACTCCGTGGAGTCACCTACTCAGTAATTTCTCTGACTTATCTGCAGTCAAGCTCTCATTGTGGACATCGCTTCTGGCAACTCTTTTAGCGTTACTGCTGGGAGTCCCTTTGGCGTGGGTCCTTGCCAAATCTTCGAAGAATTTTGTGAGCGTAATTCGTCCACTTATTCTTGCGCCAATAGTCCTTCCACCAACCGTTGCTGGCTTAGCTCTCTTGGCACTCTTTGGCAGAAGTGGAGTGCTTGGAAAACCGCTCTATGACCTGACGGGAATCACACTGCCGTTTACATCAGTTGCAGTGGTATTAAGCGGACTTTTTGTCGCATTGCCCTTTGTTGTTCTTATCTGCGAATCTAGTTTTCGAAACCTGCCTCGCGAAATAGAGGATGCAGCAGTAATCGATCGCGTCAGCGGAGGCGAGCTCTTCGCAAAGATTGTTATCCCTCAATCATTTAACACGATTATTACGGCAGGTTTACTCGCCTGGGCACGTGCCATCGGTGAATTCGGTGCAACGCTGATGTTTGCTGGTTCTTTCCCCAATACAACGCAGACCTGGCCGATGTATATCTACCAACAGTTAGATGTCGACGTTGAATCTGCTTATAGTTATGCGATCCTCATGTTGGTCGTTGCTATATCGATTGTCTTTATTCTTCGTAAACAACTGCGAGCTACTTTTAGATGAATGTCATCATATTAACTGGTGGGACCAGCAAGAGATTCGGTTCCGATAAATCATCAGCTGTATTGCTTGGAAAAACTCTCCTCGAGACAATAGTTTCTTATCTTCCCACATGCAATTTAATTATTGTAGGTCCACCTACTCAAATTGATGCTTTATATATTGAAGAAGAGCCTAAACATTCGGGACCTTTATCTGCCATTGCTGCAGGTATTCGATACGCTGACGATGAGCTCACCGCAATCTTTGCAACGGATATGCCATTCACGCCTCTGCTTCTTAATGAACTTGCGGATCAACTTGTTAACGATGGAGTTCTTCCGCTCGATGAAGACGGTTTTGCTCAGCCTTTATCGGGGTTATTCCGCACAGAATCGCTAAAAGAAGCGCTCAAGAGTTATAAGAGTTATGACAATGAATCCGTGCGCGGTCTTATCTCGAAATTAAAAGTAGATCACGTTCACGTTTCGCGGCCCGTATACTTATTGGATATTGATAGACCCGAGCAATTAGAGACCGCTAAGAAAATACTGATGGGAATAC
>CALJUA010000109.1 GCA_937975715.1 uncultured Candidatus Planktophila sp. | reverse complement strand
CAATATCTCTAATCAATGATGGTGATGCTACACCAACCATATTCCAGTCTTTACCATCCCTGACTTGAGTATGTCCGTCTCCATCTACAACACCTTCCAAGAAAGCTTTACGAATTTTTGGATTTGAGTGTCTAAGAATAACATCAGGAATATGTTTATTCTTAGCACCATCACCAACGTTATCCTTTAACCATCGACCAAGAAGAGTAGTTCCTAGATTTACTGCCATACTAGTACCATTAATACTAACACTAGCAGAATAACCAATTGCAGAAACTATCGTTTTGATACGATTAACTAAATGTGTTTCGTGTGATCCTAAAGAGAAACAAACACTAGGACTTGCGCTTCCTTCTGCTACATAAAGCCCGATTAACCAAGCAGTATCCTCATTAAGAGGGATTGATTTAACTGCTCTATTTCCACGAGAACGACCTATAAAACTAGCCAGAATATATGAACTAAGATTAATTTTGGTATCATCTCTTAATCCATATCGTTCCAGTTTTGGAACACAAACATAATCTCCGACTTTTATCTGACTGATTGGACACCAATCGGGATTTAGAAGTGTAACTGGATTTTTACCAACCTTACTCTTCCGTTTACGAACAAAAACTGGATGTTCGGGCGTTGCAGAAAGTTTACCTGCTTGATGAACTATTTCAATTAATTCTCCATCAAATGGTGTAACCATATCAGCTACAGATTCGATAGGTACATTTCCCGGTAAGAGTGTACCCGCTGGAAAACAGGCAATATTGAACTTAAAGTGATCACGACCCTGTTGACGTGCCGAATGCTGCTCAACGATATGCATTACTTCGTGAGCAAGAACACCCTGACGCTCTTCAAGTGACAGATTCATCCAGAATGAAGGATTCATGTAGATGGATCGTCCGTCTGTACCTGCAGTTGGAAGCCAGTTCGCAACTGCAGGACGAAGACGAGTGACCAGTGTCGCAAAGAAGCGCATTTGAGCTTCCTTGCCAAGAATCAAACGAATCAGAGCATGATCATAAGCATCAATAACTGCTTGTTCTACTGCAGGATCAATCTTCTCGTTGAGATCTGGAATGATTTCAGTATTCTCAGGAATTACTGGATCAGACTGTTGTGCTTTTTTACCCATGCCATTGTCTCTGGTAATGCCGTCATCATCGGAGCAACAATCGAAACGTCCTTGAAGAAGATCGCACCGAATGCAGCCGGTAGACGGTTGATATAAGTTGAAATTGCACGAAGAGCCTTTTGCTCTTTCGGACGCTTACGTGATTCCTCAGTCATCGAACCAACAATAGCGTAGAGAGTTGCAGGGTCCTTCGAAATCGGAGCATTCTCAGGATCACGGATTACATCTGCAGGATTCGGAAGTGACATATAAACATCGCGGAATGCGATGAATTCACCAGCGGGACCCTTACCAACGGTTCCCTGTAGCGCCTGTAGATGAAGATCATTCGGAGTATTAAGAACAATCTTAGATGCAAACTCCCACGAACGCGGAGTGGGGAATGCAGGATCATCACTATTAGGATCGAATTGTGACAGAAGTGCAGGACGGAATGTCATGAATGCACGAACATCAGGAGCAATACCGTTGTTCAGTGCCCATAGATGCCAATCACCATGATCGACTTCTACATCGATATGACATGCGAAACGATTAGCGAGTGATGAGATAATCTTGTGTGAACCCGCACGATCCTTCACACGGTTCGATGCAGCTACGAAGCGCCATCCATCCGGAAGCTGGTACTCACCGATACGACGGTCGAGAACAAGCTGTAGAAGTGCGCTCTGCACCATCGGAGGAGCATTAACTAGCTCATCGAGGAAAACGATTCCTTTACCTTCACGCGGAAGGAAGGATGGAGGTGCCCAATGCGCGGTCCTATCCTTTACATAAGGAATTCCGCGAAGGTCAACCGGATCAAGAAGGACTGCACGAATGTCAATGACAGGAAGGTCAATGCGTTCTGCAGCTTGCTTGACGAGTGATGATTTGGAGCAATTATGTACAACAAACTTGTTTGCAACAAAATTATTATATGGATCAGCCATTTGTACGTCATAAGTATCACGTACACCAACTGGCTCAATCGATACAATGCGAACAGACTCTGTAATGAATCGTAAGTCTACTTCTTGTAAACCATGCTTTCTTGCGTGTTCCGCATGACTAATGACTTCAAGATTCTTTAGATCATTATTTTGGCAGTTTTCATCGAGATGGTGAACATCATCATTCGGATTTAGAAACTTAAGATTCGAAAAGTCTCCGGTGTTAACACGATCCTTATACTCTTGTAGAGTTAAGCCGTTCATATCCGCTTCGACTACTGCTCTGGATAGCGGAAGACC
>CALJUA010000108.1 GCA_937975715.1 uncultured Candidatus Planktophila sp. | reverse complement strand
GGTGAGCGCGAACTCGGTATTGATCCAGCAACAGGACTTGAAGTCGTTGCCAAGAGCGGTCGCTTCGGTCCTTACATCACAGAGATTTTGCCGGAAGAGCCTGTTGAACTTAAAGAAGATGGCACACCGAAGAAGAAGCGCAAGAAAGCAGATGCACCCAAGGCGAAGACTGCTTCTCTTCTTTCCACAATGAATCTCGACACCATTACTTTGGATGATGCGTTGAAGCTTCTCTCTTTGCCTCGCGTATTGGGAACCAACTCATCCGGCGAAGAGATCACTGTGCAGAACGGTCGCTACGGCCCATATCTCAAGGCCGGGGCTGACTCACGTACCTTGGCATCTGAAGAACAGTTGTTCTCCATTACTTTGGATGAAGCACTCGAAATTTATTCAAAGCCAAAGGAGCGCCGTCGCGGTGTGGCAAAGCCACCACTGAAAGAACTCGGCGTTGATCCTGCATCTGAGAAGGCGGTCATCATCAAGGATGGTCGCTTCGGTATGTATGTCACCGATGGCGAGACCAATGCGACGCTTCGCCGAGGCGATACTTTGGAGGCAATGACACTCGAGCGCGGCCTCGAACTTCTTGCTGGTCGCCGTGCATGGGAGGCCGAGAATGGACCTTCTCCAAAGAAGTCACGCAAAAAGGCGGCACCAAAGAAGGCTGGCGATAAACCACCGACTTTGACTAAAAAAGTCGTAAAGAAGGCAGCTACAAAGAAGAAAGCCGCAGCCAAAAAGAAATGACAAACTTTCATTCGGTTGAGGAGTTAGGGGTAACCCCTTAGTCTCACCTCATGAATTTCCGTAGCCGAGTTAAGTTTATTTCCTTTCTGCTGGGTGCGTTATCTGTTGCAACAATCTCACATACAGCAACAGCATCAGCGTCATCACCGTGGGGAAGTATCTCCTTCGACGGAACTCAATATCTCTCGTCAACCAATATGAGTGCTCCTGGCACTGGCGACTTCACCTACGAATTGTGGTTTTACAGCACCCTTGAAACACCCACAAATCAGATGTTCATGAACACTCGTAGCAATATCACCTATCCTCAGCAACAAGACGGATTTGACCTAATGGTTCGACAAGATCGCTCGATTGGCGCTTCCTATCGTAGCTACTGGTTAGCGGAGAGCGCTGCCGACGCAATTAAAGTCAATCATTGGTGCCACTTCGCTTTAGTTCGTATCGGCAGCAATATTTACGGTTATTTAGATGGCAAGCAAATTTCTGCAAAGCCACTGCAAGGTAGCGACTTTAGTTCGACTGTCATGCAAATCGGTTCCACTTTGGGTGGCAGCAATAAATTTAAAGGAAATATCGCAAACATTCGATATGTAAAAACTAGCTTATACACATCAGATTTCACTAAACCTAGTGATGATTTCACAAATGTGACAAACACCAGCATTCTGATGAACACTAAGAATGATGGAACTTTCATTACAAATTCAATTTCAGGAACCACATTTACAAACAATGGCGGCGCAACCGCATCATCCTCTAACCCGTTTGATTGGAACGCGGAACAAGATCGCATCACCGCACAAAATTCTCAGAACGCAACAGCCGAGGAGCGACGCAAGCAATAAGAGGCAGGTGCAGCGCAGGTGAGAGCTGCCAGAGAGCGCCTCAACTTATTGCTTGCGACCAATCAACAGATTACGACAAAAGATTTATCAGATGCGGAATCTCCGGTGAAATCGGTAGATTCTTTGCTTCTCGCCTATAAAGAATTGCTCTCTATTAAGTACGCCCTTACAAAGCCTCTCACAACAGAGGAGGCATATGCCCTGAAGTTCAATAAATTTATGAAGTATGCGATGTATGAACGCATGACAGGCATTAGCACAGGCGAAGTTCTTGGCCCGAAAGGAACACCTTGCAGCGATTGTCGCCAAGATTCAATCGCGTTAGAGGTTTGTAAGAACTTTTACGCCAAGGCGCCGAGCATTGAGCACCATCTGTTTGTCGTAAGTAATAAGTACATCTTCGATATCCAATAAGTGCTCAGCAGTAGCCATGTGTATCGCATCAGAACTCTTAAGGGTAATTTCTTGAGGGTAAGTAGAGGCAGTATTGATAATCGTTTGAGTCATCTCGACAAATTTTATTCTAGACAATACTTCTGCAGCATCCACTAATAGCTCAGGGTCAACTCGAATTACATTTCTTAGCACCTCAACCTGAGTCAGGCGAGAAGTAAATTTTTCAGATTTATTGATTGAATCCGAGAAAACTAACGTGCCTTTATTCAATATCAAATCAAGAATCACGGAACTGTCGAGATAGGTTCTCAATATTTAGCCTCATGACGTTCTTTGAGAAATTCTGCTAGAGCATCAGGGTATGTAGGGCCTTCGCGGTCTTCCCAGACTGATGGATCCCAGGCTCTTAGCGCGGGAGTGATTGCTCCACTTTCGAGAAGAACTTGATATTTAGATTTCTTAATTGGAGTTATTTCTGCAATAGGAACGCCTCGATCTGTCACTGTGATGACCTCCCCATTTTTAACTAGTTCTAATACTCGTGATGCATGTTGACGAAGCTCGCGCACACCGACAGATTTCTGAAGTTCTTCTTCAACAATCGAGCTGCTCTTCTTTGCAGCCACTTTCTTTGGCTTGCTCGCCTTTGGCTTGGTGCTCATAGATTAAAAGTAGCACAAAGAATCAATGTGCTACATAACAACTTTTGTGTATAAATATCGTGACCTGTCAGGCGATATCGAGCGTGAAGCACCCGGCGATAGACTCACCACATGACTCAAGGCCTTCCCAATCCTGCTGCCCCGGCGCAGGAGGTAACTCGCGGAGTCTTGGCTATCCCGGCCTTTCGCAAGCTCTGGAACTCGATGGTCTTCTCCTCAATCGGAGATTGGCTCGGACTTCTTGCAACCACAGCGATGGCGGCACAACTTTCCGATGGATCCTATGCAACTGCAAACTTTGCAATCGCCGGTGTCTTTATCGCACGTTTACTGCCTGCAGTTTTTCTTGGTCCATTAGCTGGAGTGATCGCCGACCGCTTTGATCGCCGACGCTTGATGGTCGGCATGGATTTGATGCGCGGTGCTCTGTATGTATCGATTCCAATCGTGCATACATATATCTGGTTATACACCGCAATGATTCTGGTCGAATGTCTCACTCTCTTCTGGTCGCCAGCTAAGGAAGCATCCGTACCTAACTTGGTTCCGAAAGAGAAGCTAGAGAATGCAAATCAAGTTTCATTGCTTGCTGCATACGGAACTGCGCCAATTGCAGCGGTTCTCTTCTCCTTACTTACTTTGTTCGCTGGAGCAATCGCTGCAATCAGCCCGCTCTTGCCTTCGCGTTCTGTTGATATTGCGCTGTACATCAATGCGCTGAGCTTCTTCTTTGCGGCATGGACCATTCGCGGGTTGCACGAGATCCCTAAAGGTCCTGCATCTGCAAATAGCGCTGATGAGAATATTGGTAAGTCTCTGATCCAAGGGTGGAAGGCAGTTGCATCCTCCAAGATCATCCGCGGGCTTATCGTCGGAATGGTGGGTGCTTTCTCTGCAGCCGGTGCTGTCATCGGCCTTGCTCGCACATTTGTAGGAGACCTCGGCGGTGGAGATGCTGCCTACGGTGTTCTCTTTGCATCTGTCTTTAC
>CALJUA010000107.1 GCA_937975715.1 uncultured Candidatus Planktophila sp. | reverse complement strand
CGCGTTCTTTTTCTACAATCAAACGGGTTGCAACAGATTGCACACGACCGGCAGAGATACGTGGCATCACTTTCTTCCAGAGAACTGGTGAGAGGCGATATCCATATAGTCGATCGAGCACGCGACGTGTTTCCTGCGCATCGATGAGGTTGTAATCAAGGTCGCGAGTATTTTCTACCGCAGCTTGAATCGCCTCTTCGGTGATTTCGTTAAAGACCATCCGCTTAATAGGAATCTTTGGTTGTAAAACTTCGACCAAGTGCCAGGCGATTGCTTCACCTTCGCGGTCTTCGTCAGTTGCCAGAAGAATCTCTTCAGCGTCCTTCATCAACTCCTTAAGCTCGGCAACTTTCGCCTTCTTATCGGGGTTGATCACATATAAAGGTGTGAAATCATTTTCGATATCGACGCCCTCTTTTGACCAGGCTAACTTTTTGACCTCTTTAGGAATATCGGCAGCGCGCTGCGGAAGGTCGCGGATATGGCCGACGCTAGCCTCGACGATATATCCATCGCCGAGGTAGCCGCCAATCTTTCGAGCCTTTGCAGGTGACTCTACGATCACGAGTTTTTTAAGCTCGCGTTCCTTCTTAGAAGCCATAGGTTGAGGGGAAGTCCTTTACCTAGTTATTAGTACTGGATACCGACTGCGTGATGGCGACGGTTACGTACCAATGCAGCGATGATGATCAGAGTTGCAACCGCACAGGTAAATGCGATCTTCCAATCCTGGCCATTGAGTGTGAACTCAACGATTGCAGGTGTGACGAGAAGACCAACAAGGTTCATCACCTTGATCAGTGGGTTGATCGCAGGCCCTGCTGTGTCCTTAAATGGATCTCCAACAGTGTCGCCAACGACAGTTGCAGCGTGAGCTTCTGAGCCCTTGCCTCCGTAGTTGCCATCTTCCACCATCTTCTTCGCGTTATCCCAAGCACCACCTGAGTTTGAGAGGAAGACAGCCATCAAAGTACCAGTGCCAATTGCACCTGCAAGGAATGCACCGAGTGCGCCAACGCCGAGACCGAAGCCAACAGCAATTGGTGCCATCACGGCAAGGATTCCTGGTGTTGCAAGTTCACGGAGTGAATCCTTGGTACAGATATCGACAACGCGGCCGTACTCAGGCTTATCTGTTCCGTTCATGATTCCTGGGTGATTCTTAAACTGGTTACGAACCTCAACAACCACTGCGCCTGCTGCCTTAGATACTGCATTGACTGCAAGACCTGAGAACAAGAAGACAACAGATGCGCCGATCACAAGTCCGACCAAATTGCGAGGTGATGCGATATCGAGAACGCCCTGGTACTGAAGATCAGATGTAGCACGACCAACCTTAACTACAGCTTCCTTGATTGCATCGGTAAATGCACCGAAGAGCGCAGTTGCTGCAAGAACTGCGGTTGCAATTGCAATGCCCTTTGTAATCGCCTTAGTTGTGTTACCAACTGCATCGAGTGAGGTAAGGATCTGAGCTGACTCGCCCTTTACATCGCCTGACATTTCAGCGATACCTTGTGCGTTATCTGAAATAGGTCCGAATGTATCCATCGCAACGATGACACCAACAGTTGTGAGCAATCCTGTTCCTGCTAGTGCAATTGCAAAGAGTGACAAGACGATTGATCCGCCACCGAGTAAGAAGGCACCAAAGACCGCTGCAGCGATAAGCAGTGCTGAGTAAACAGCTGATTCAAAACCAACAGAGATACCAGCGAGAATAACTGTCGCTGAACCTGTCTGAGATGCTGCAGATACATCATTTACTGGGCGCTTGCCGACCTCTGTAAAGAAGCCGGTAAGTACCTGAATTGCAGCTGCAAGAACGATTCCGATGATTACTGCGCCTAGTGCAAATACACGTGGGTTGATATCGCCAGCTTCAGCAGCGACTTCTTGTGAGTAATTTGTAAGGAGGTTGAACTTAGCTGGAAGGTAAGTAAATGTTGCAAGGCCTGTTAGACCTGCAGAGATAATCGCTGACATAAAGAATGAGCGGTTAATTGCTGTCATTGCTGACTTATCTGTTGAACGAAGCTTTGTAGCAAAGATTCCGATAACAGCTGTGACGATTCCGATTGCAGGAACGATCAATGGGTAGATAAGACCTTCGTTACCAAAAGCTGCCTTACCGAGAATCAAAGCTGCAACGAGTGTTACTGCATATGACTCGAACAAGTCTGCGGCCATACCAGCACAGTCACCGACGTTGTCACCAACGTTATCTGCAATTGTTGCAGCGTTACGTGGGTCATCTTCTGGAATGTTCTTCTCGACCTTACCAACAAGGTCTGCTCCGACGTCAGCTGCCTTTGTAAAGATACCGCCGCCGACGCGCATAAACATCGCGAGCATTGCAGCACCGAAACCGAAACCTTCAAGAACAACTGGTGCGTTCTCGCGGTAGATAATGACAACAAGTGCGGCACCAACAAGTCCGAGGCCAACAGTTGTCATACCAACAACGCCACCTGTGCGGAATGCAATCTGAACAGCCTTTGTGCCATCCTTCTGACGAGCAGCCTCTGCAACGCGAACGTTTGCGCGCACTGCGAGCCACATGCCGTTATATCCAACCAATGCAGAGAAGCCCGCACCGAGAAGGAAGAAGATTGAGCGACCAACGCGGATTGCAGTTGTGTCAGCAGGAAGTGCGAAGAGTAGGAAGAAGACGATTCCTACAAAGTAAGAAAGTGTCTGGAACTGGCGGTGCAGATATGCAGCGGCGCCTTCCTGGACTGCGCTAGCGATCTCGCGCATCTTCTCGGTGCCTTCGCTTGCGCTGAGAACCTGCGCGCGAAGGGCAACGGCGATAGCGAGCGCCGCGAGGGCGACTCCTAGAACCACGAATGTAATGTTTAAGTTAGACCCGGTGACCTGCACCAGTGAATTAGCGGCAGAAGCGCGCATGTTTCTCCTCCGTTGGAGATTTCAGTGCGGCCACCTGAAGCGTGGCCACGGCTGGGGCGAGTCTACATATACATATCTATTAGGGGTCAAAAAACGAGCGTGATTTTTGGCTAGGCGCGGACCCAGACCGTTGTCGCCGGTGGAAGGCTGTTCTCATTCGAGAGCTTGCCGTGAATTAGGTAAAGACCGGCGCCTTGTAGCTCTTGAGAGGAATGAAGAATCTGCGCACCAGCTGGCAGGGTGCTCATAAAGTCATAGAAGCTATTGCCGAAGTTGGTGATGCAATGCCAGCCGTTAGGGCGTGAGAAGTGAAGGACATGCTTCTCGCGTGTCTCGTGCCAGGTTAACTCTTCCGGTGCGACCAATTCTTTGCGAAGCGCGAGAGCTTTTCTAAAGATTGAAAGTGGTGAGGTTGGATCTTGTGACTCAACTTCTACCGACTTATTTGCAAACCACTTCGGTTGTGGAAGATGTGCGTTGCCGTCACCGAAACCGTAAGAACTGCCTGATTGCGTCCATGGAAGCGGAACACGACAACCATCACGGCCTTTATCTACTTTAAAGTTACGTAGGTATTGAGGGTCTTGAATTTGATCTTCCGGGATATCGACAACTTCAAAGAGACCTAGCTCTTCTCCCTGATAAATGTATGTGCAACCTGGCAGAGCCATGATCAACATCGATGCAGCGATTGCAGAGTTAAGACCTGCAACTTCATCCAATGGATGAGTTGTGCCTCCAGAATTCTTCCACCGTAAACGATCTACAGTGGGATGAAGTCCATACTTTGTTGCAGGGCGCATCTGATCATGGTTGTTAATTGTCCAGGTGGATGATGAGCCTTGGGATTTAGCGGCAGCGAGGCCGCGATCAATAACAGTCTTGAATTCGTGGGCATTGAAGTTTGCTTCCAAGAGCTCAAAGTTAAATGCTTGTCCTAACTCTTCAGGGCTTGCATATCGTGCTAGACGCTCTGCCGGAGCATAGGCTTCTGCAACTGCAACTCGAGGTGGGTCGTAGGAATCAAATAACAAGCGCCATTCTTTATAAATTTCATGTACATCATCGCGGTCAAAGAGAAGATCCTGTCCTGGCTTACGGTTGGTAAGTCCAGGATATGTAGCTTGATCTTGTAGCGGCTCTGATAAATCTTTCTTCAACATATGCGCGACATCGACGCGGAAACCATCTACTCCGCGGTCTGCCCAGAACTTAAGAGTCTTTAAGAATTCATCGTGTACTTCGCGGTTATCCCAGTTGAAATCGGGTTGTTCGGGAGCAAACATGTGGCAGAACCATTGATTATGTTTGCCGCCGTGGATTGATTCACGGCTCCATGCACTGGGTGCAAAGTGCGAAGGCCAATTTGTTGGAGGTAATTCGCCATTGGGACCTTTACCGTCGCGGAAGATATAGCGGCTGCGCGCTGCAGATCCTGGTTCGCTATTGATAGCTTCTTGGAACCACACATGGCGATTGGATGAGTGGTTAGGAACAATATCTACAAAAACGCGAATGCCAACTTTATGTAATTCACTGAGCATCTCATCAAAGTCAGCAAGTGTTCCAAGTTTTGGATCGACATCCCGGTAATCATCAACGTCGTAACCGCCATCTGCAAGTGCCGATGGGTAGAACGGTGATAACCACACTGCATCGACGCTGAGAGATTTCAAATAATCAATCTTTGATGTAACGCCTTTGATATCGCCGAGGCCATCACCGTTGGAGTCTTTAAAACTGCGAGGATAGATTTGATAGATAGCTGCTTGGCGCCACCAATCTT
>CALJUA010000106.1 GCA_937975715.1 uncultured Candidatus Planktophila sp. | reverse complement strand
CGCTCATTGACGCCTGTATAGAATTCAACAGACATTGTGAAGGTGTTCTTCACTCCTAAGGCATAACCAAGAGCCCCGCCTATGAGTAGGCCACCGCGGGCAATGCTTAGGACGATGTCGGGCTCGTATCCAGAATCTTTAATTGTCTGCGCGAGTTCGCGAACTGCCACGCCAAAATCTTCGTAACTTAACTTCTCGCGCTCATCACTCATGAGGTGAATTTACCGGAAAGAAAGAACCCCGCCGGATATCCGACGGGGTTCTCTTCATTACATCTTAGATGTCGTAATAGAGCTCGAACTCAGCTGGGTGTGGACGTAGACGAACATAATCAACTTCGTTCTTACGCTTCCACTCGATCCATGTTGAGATCAGATCTTCTGTGAAGACTCCGCCCTTTGTAAGGAACTCGTGATCCTTTTCGAGTGAGTTAAGTACTGCCTCGAGTGAACCTGGAACCTGAGGAATAGCTGCTGCTTCTTCACCCTCGAGCTCGTAGAGATCCTTGTCAACTGGTGCAGGTGGTTCGATCTTGTTGACGATTCCATCGATACCAGCCATGAGCATTGCTGCAAATGCGAGGTATGGGTTTGACGATGGATCTGGGCAACGGAACTCGACGCGCTTTGCCTTTGGTGATGAACCTGTAATTGGGATACGGATACATGCTGAACGGTTACGAGCTGAGTAAACAAGGTTTACTGGAGCTTCGTAGCCTGGAACCAAACGTCGGTATGAGTTAACAGTTGGGTTGGTGAATGCAAGAAGTGATGGTGCGTGCTTCAAGAGTCCACCGATGTACCAACGTGCCATATCTGAGAGATCGCCATATGTGCCCGCTTCGAAGAAGAGTGGCTTGCCATCTTTCCAGAGTGACTGGTGAACGTGCATACCTGAGCCGTTATCTCCGAAGAGTGGCTTTGGCATAAATGTTGCGGTCTTGCCGCCCTCCCATGCAACGTTGCGGATGATGTACTTAAACTTCATCAACTCGTCGCCTGCAGTAAGGATGTCGGTGAACTTGTAGTTGATCTCCATCTGGCCGGCAGTTCCAACCTCGTGGTGCGAACGCTCAACCTGAAGACCTGCACGACCGAGCTCCATCACCATCTCATCGCGAAGATCTGCGAACTGATCTGTTGGTGAAACAGGGAAGTAGCCACCCTTCACACGTGTGCGGTAACCGCGGTTAGGAGTTCCATCTGGATCTGCGACGATGCCTGTGTTCCAAGCACCTTCGTATGAATCGATGTGGTGGTAGGCCTCGTTGATATCTGTCTTAAAGCGAATCGCATCGAAGATGTAGAACTCTGCCTCTGGTGCGAAGAATGCCTGATCAGCAATTCCTGTTGACTTCAGGTAATCAACAGCCTTTGCAACAACGCCACGTGGATCACGTGAGTAAGGTGAGTTATCACCTGGGTTGTGAACAGAGAAGATAATGACAAGAGTTTTCTCAACACGGAATGGATCGATAAATGCTGACTCTGGTACAGGAAGCAACTTCATATCTGATTCGTGGATTGACTGGAATCCGCGAATAGATGAACCGTCGAACATCAAACCATCTGTGAAGACTGCTTCATCAAATGATTCAACCGGAACGTTGAAGTGGTGCTGGATACCAGGAAGGTCTGTGAAGCGGACGTCGATAAGTTTGACGTCTTCCTTCTTGATGTATGCGAAGATTTCGCTTGAGTTCTTAAACATATGTAGGACTCCCAATAAGTCTCATAGTCGAAAGAGCTCGACTTTGAGCCTTTCTATGTTGCAGAGCCTATGGCTTTGAGGGTTACAACTGCTATTTCCCGTGTTACGCCTATGTAACAAATGAGCCGTACCGTCTCACATAATCTAGGCTGGGCTCATGTACCCACGTATCAGCCAAGGTCGCCGTGCTCTAGGTATCACCATCGATTGGTTCGCCGCTTATGCGGTCAGCCTCGGCTTCTTCGCTGGCAGTGGCACCCTCCTCGAGCGTAGCCGGGGGATTGGTGGCACTGTCCTGTTGGTAATGGCTCTCGAATATTTGATTCTCGTGACCTTGGGAGGATCCTCATTTGGTCATCGCATCGTGGGGCTAAAGGTCATCCGCTTCAGCGATGGAGAGGCAGCTAGACCGCTTCAAGTCTTAGTGCGCACCCTGTTAATGGTCATCATCATCACGGCAATTACCTTTGATGAGAACGGACGCGGAATCAACGAACGTCTTTCAAATACCGTTCTGGTGCGACGATAAGAGTTATTTAACCTTTACGCCCTTTGGCATAGGGCCTTTAGGAATCGGCAATGACATTCCACCAACAGCCTTAAGGCGCATACGTAGCTCGCGCATCTGATGTGCAGATAACTTCTTTGGAAGCTTAGTGACGTGCTTCTGCAACTTCTTCAATGGAACTTGACCAGGCTGGTCGCCGACGATGATCTCGGTGATCGGTGCACCTGGCGCAAAGCGCTCTGACTTCTTGCGCTCATCTTGAATCATCTGGCGCACAGCCGATCCGCCTTCACCTGTCAGAACAATTCCTGCACGGCCAACGCTGCGGTGGACCATATCTTGGTTGCGATTTACTGCGACGGCCGGAGTTGTTGTCCAACCTTTGCGAATAGCCATCAATACAGAAGCGCCTGCGCCGATCTGGCCTTCGATTGATGCGTAAGCGGCAGAGCCTGCAATTCGAGTAAAGACAACAAGGGCAATAACAGCTGAAGTGAGAAGTCCGAGGATGCCTGCATAGATGGGATGTCCTGTCGCAAATCCAATGACTTCAGCAAGTGCGAAACCACCAAGGACGATACCAATAAGGGCAAATCCGATCCAAGGCTTTACCGATTTGGTGATTGCATAGGCATCACGAAATTCCTTAAAGCGAGGAGACTTTACTTTTTCTTCTTTGTTCTTAGCCATGTTCGCTAGTTTAGGGGAGCGGGTGCAGTACCACCAAGGCGAACCGGCGCCCAGCGCTGTCCTTGATGTGAATCTGGATACTTTTCCTGCACCTCATGGAGCATTTTCACCATGGTCGCTCGAAGAATCGCCTCACCCGCTTCAACATCGCTATCTTTTTCAAAGTAAATCGGCTCGCCAAAGACCACAGTAATCGGTACTCCGCGCTGCATGAGGTTGCGCTTGACCTTCTTCGTCCATAAACGTTGTGAACCCCAGATGATGGTGGGGATTACCGGAACCCCGGCACCTTGAGCCAATCGAACAGCTCCGCTCTTGAGCTCTTTTATTTCAAATGAGACAGAGATTGTGCCTTCCGGAAAGATTCCAATGATTTCACCATCGCGGAGTGCGCGAAGGGCGGCCACCAATGATGCAGAACCATTAGAGCGATCAACGCTGATGTGGTGCATTCCGCGCATAAGAGGGCCAGCTAATTTATTGTCAAAGATTTCTTTCTTCGCCATAAAACGCACGTAACGCTTCATCGGTAGCGCTGCAGTTCCTACAAGTGCAAAATCTAAATAGCTAATGTGATTCATGGCCAGAACTGCGCCACCGTGATGGGTGTCAGGGAGATGTTCTTGACCTTGGAAATCGAATTTCAGTCCAAGAGTTTTCCAGAGCGTCTTCATGACGCCAACAACTGGGGGATAGACGAGATCAGCCACGTAGAGCACGCTTCTCTTGGGCTTGCTTGTATAGGCGACCAGCTCGATAGGAAGAGCGAACAAGTGGTCCACTCATGACGCCACTAAATCCAATATCTTCAGCTCGTTTTGCCAGGTCAACAAACTCCTCAGGCTTTACCCAACGCTCTACTGGGTGGTGCTTATTTGTTGGGCGAAGATACTGAGTAATGGTGATCAAGTCGCAGCCAGCTGCGTGAAGATCCTCAAGGGCCTGAATTACTTCGCTGATTTCTTCACCGAGGCCGAGGATCAGGTTTGACTTGGTAATCAATCCGAATTCACGCGCCTGTGTAATTACATTGAGAGATTTCTCGTATGTAAAAGCTGGGCGGATTCTTTTGAAGATACGCGGAACAGTCTCAAGGTTATGTGCGAATACCTCGGGACGAGTTTCAAACACTTGATTGAGAAGATGAGATTTTGCGCCAAAGTCTGGTGCAAGCATCTCAACGCCGGTTCCTGGATTGAGTTCATGGACCTTGCGAATTGTCTCTGCATACAACCACGCGCCTTCATCTTCGAGGTCGTCACGAGTAACACCGGTAATAGTTGCGTACTTAAGACCCATCGACTGCACTGATTCAGCAACGCGACGAGGCTCATCAGGATCTACCGGCTCTGGGCGACCTGTATCAATATTGCAGAAATCGCAACGACGAGTACAACGTTCGCCACCGATAAGAAATGTTGCTTCCTTATCTTCCCAACATTCAAAGATATTGGGGCAAGCTGCCTCTTGGCATACCGTGTGGAGGGATTCAGTCTTTACGAGAGTGCGAAGACGTGTGTATTCCGGACCCATATTGGCGCGAGTCTTTATCCATTCTGGCTTTCGCTCGATCGGAGTCTCAGCATTACGAGCCTCGATGCGAAGTAGCTTGCGGCCATCTGGTGCGATTGTCATGCGCTCACCTTTGTTAGTGCTTCATAAAGATACTTCTCAACAACAGGGGATACTTCTTCGATGGTGATATCTCGACCAAGCTCGATGGCAAGCGAAGTCACGGCGGCATCTGAAATGCCACATGGAACGATTGCATCAAAGGCGGAAAGATCAGGATTTACATTAAGGGCGAAACCGTGCATTGACGTACGGGAAGCAACGCGAATTCCGATTGCGGCAACTTTACGTTCACCCCTGTCATCGACAATCCACACGCCAGAGCGGCCATCAACTCGAACCCCGGCTATTCCAAACTCAGCACATACTTTGATCAGACCTGCCTCTATTTCACGAACAAAACCCACGAGCTCATGAGGGTTGCTCAAGCGAACTATCGGATATCCAACAAGTTGTCCTGGACCATGCCATGTGATTTTTCCGCCGCGATCTACATCCAACACCCTCGCGCCGTTGCCAGGGCGTTCTTCGTCGAGAGTGCGCTTCCCCGCCGTATAGATAGAAGGGTGTTCCAGCAAAATTAGCGTATTGGGACGTATTCCACTTGAGACCTCAGAATGAATCGTCCGTTGAATCGCCAGAGCATCTTCATACTCGACCAACCCACTTCGTTGAAGGGCGAGGGGAGAGGATTCTAAGACCGGCACAGGGTAAGCCTAAAGGTAGACTCCCGCCCATGCTAATTAAGAATAAAAAGCCCGTTGCCCTTGCCGTTTTAGTCGTAATCGGCTGGTTCATGATTACCGGAGTCTTCGGACCCCTCTTCGGAAAGCTCTCCAGCGTCCAAGAGAACAACAACTCTTCATTCCTACCGAAGGGCTCAGAGGCGGCGCAAGCATCTGATGCGATCGCTAAATTCTCTGATGGCTCAACCTTTAACTTTCCTACACTCGTTCTTCTCGAAGGGGAAGCCTCTCCAACAGCGCTAGCTGCAATCAATCAGCACTTCGCAGGTGTCACAGAACTCACCCTTGATGGAACTTCAGCAAAGCTCGGTGATTATCTGCTGAAGGGCGCTCAAGTTTCTGCATTCCCATCACAAGATGGCAAGGCAATTCTCGTCAATATTCCTCTTGATGGAGAATCAATCTCAAAGACTCTTCCCAACGAAAAGCCAGTGTTGCCTGCTGTCGTTCAAGCTCTTCGCGATGACGTTGCACCGATTGCGAAGGCCCAGGGATTAACGCCATACGTAACAGGTCCTGGAGGAATCCTTGGAGATCTTTTCGGCGCGTTTGGATCACTTGATTCAAGCCTCTTGCTCACAACGCTCGGCGTAGTTGCACTGATTCTTATCGTTGTCTATCGCTCACCAGTTCTTTGGATTATTCCTTTGTTGTCATCACTATTCGCACTGACAACTGCTGGCGGAATCGTTTATCTTCTAGCAAAGAATGACATCATCGACGTCGATGGTCAGTCACAAGGAATTCTCTCTGTACTTGTAGTCGGCGCTGCAACCGATTATGCGCTCTTGCTCATTGCGCGTTATCGCGAAGAGCTTCATCATCACGAGTCTCGTTTTGATGCGATGAAGGCCGCATACAAGGGGGTTTGGGAGCCAATCCTCGCATCTGGTTCAACCGTTGCTATCTCATTGCTGATGTTGCTCTTTAGTCAGCTCACCAGCACAAAGGGTCTTGGCCCAATCGGCGCCATCGGAATTGTTGCGTCGATGATCACAATTCTTACTTTCTTGCCGGCAGCTCTTGTCCTCTGCGGTCGCTGGATCTTCTGGCCACGTAAGCCTCGCAATGATGGCGATGACCATGTCCTCTCAGGACCTTGGTCAAAGGTTGCAAATGGAATTGGAAAGAGCCCCCGAAAGGCTTGGGTTATTACAGGTGCAGTTCTCCTTGCACTTGCCTTCACTTCAACAACGCTCAAGGCAGATGGTCTTGGCACAATCGATACCTTTACCGGAAATCCAGAATCAGTTGTTGGCCAGAAGCTTCTCGACACTCACTTTCCTGCAGGTGAAGGCGATCCAACTCAGATTGTCGTAGCTCAGGGCAAGGCAGATGCAGTAATTGCTGCTGTCTCATCAGTTAAAGGCGTTAGTGAAGTTGTTTATGCAGTAGATCCTGCAACACAGAACGTTAAAGCTGTCGATGGCCGTGTAATTCTTAATGCGACACTTGATAAGGCGCCAGATAGCGTTGCAGCAGGTGAATACATCACACCTATTCGTGAAGCGGCAAAGAAGGCAGACTCGACTGCATTAGTCGGTGGAACTTCAGCAGTTTATTTCGATGTTCGCACAGCAAATAGTCGTGACAACAAGACAATCATTCCGATTATCTTGTTCGTCATCACCATCATCCTTGGCCTACTTCTTCGTAGCATCTTGAGCGCAATCGTTCTCTTGGGCACAGTAGTGTTCTCCTATTTTGCGACACTCGGAGTATGTGCTCTAGTCTTTAACCATGTATTTGGTTTTCCAGGTGGCGATAACTCGTTCCCATTGTTCGCATTCATCTTCTTGGTTGCCCTAGGTATCGATTACAACATCTTCTTGATGACACGTGTGCGCGAAGAGGCAGGAAAGATTGGTACTCGCGCAGGCGTAATTAAGGGCGTAACTGTTACCGGTGCTGTGATTACATCTGCAGGAATTGTTCTGGCAGCTACATTCGCAGTTCTTGGTCTCTTGCCACTAGTGCCACTTGCAGAGCTCGGCTTCGCTGTGGGCTTTGGCGTATTGCTTGACACAATCATCGTACGTTCGATTCTCGTGCCAGCTCTCGTTCATGAGATCGGTCCAAAGATCTGGTGGCCATCAAAACTCGCTAATTCAAAGGAGTAACGATGAGCTATGTAGTCATTGGTGGCGGTCTCGCAGGCCTGTCTGCAGCAATTACGCTGCAACAGGCGGGCGAATCCGTAGAGCTTTATGAAGCATCCGACGATTTGGGTGGTCGTGTTCGCTCGGATTACATCGATGGCTACATTCTCGATCGTGGGTTCCAACTTATAAACTCCGGATATTCAGAGGTGAAACGTCTCGGCGTTATCAATGAAATTGATTTCGTAGGTGCCTCTCGAACGATAGATGTCATTACGCCATTCGGAGTCTCTTCTATTGGCGATCCACGAGTCCATCCGCTGCAAGCTATTCGTTCACCGCTTGGTTCGATAAGTCAGAAGCTAGCTGTTCTTAAGTTTGTGGGAGAGAAGCCCAACAGCCACATCTCTCTTCGGGACGCGATCTTGGCATCAGGTGTTGGGGATCTTTACGAGAATGTCTTGAAGCCTTTCTTGCGAGGAGTTTTCCTGACAGATTTAGAGAATATTGATAGCTCTTATGGGCGTGAAATCATCAAGAGTTTTGTTTCAGGACAGTCTGGTCTCCCACGAGCAGGTGCAGGTGCCTTATCTGAGGCACTTGGTGCTCGCGTTGAGAGTGTTTATCTCAATTCACCTATCGACTCGCTTCAGCAATTTGCTGGTAAGAAGGTCATCCTTGCAACTGATGCCCATACAACGGCGAAGCTGACGCATGTTCCTATCGAGACACAGTTTGCAGATAGCTTTACCTGGTATCACGCTCTGCCTGCGGGGCTTGTAAAAACGAAGAACCTTCGCGTCACAAGCACTGCAAATCCAATAGTGAATTCAGTTGCTTTAAGCAATGTCGTTTCTCAATACGCACCTGCGGGTAAGACGCTTATTTCATCAACTGCAATCACAAGCATCACAGATGACCAAGCTCTCAATGAGATCTCGAAATTCTGGGGGATAGCTCCAAGCGAATTTGAACTCATCAAGCGTTACGACGTTCGCAATTCACTTCCTGTATTCCGACCAGGCAGCCATGGCGTGAAGTCCGCCCGTGTAAATGATGAGCTTTTTATTGCAGGAGATTATCTGACTGCTGGTTCGCAGAACGGCGCTCTCTTGTCAGGTCGTCTTGCAGCTATGGAGTCACTAGCGCACTAAGCGCATTAGTGATGTGCGGGTAATCCCACTCGAAGCCAGCCTCTGTAAGTACGTTTGGCATGACCTTCTTCGATCCAAGAATCTCTGTAGAGAATCCGCCCATCGCAATCTTGAGTGCAATCGCTGGCGCTGGAAAGAGAGCCGGACGGTGCATTGCACGAGCAAGAGCTGATGTAAATTCTTGATTAGTGACCGGGTTGGGGGCAGTGAGGTTTACTGGGCCCGAGATGTCATTATCGAGAATGAAGGTAATCGCACGGATTAAATCGTGAAGAGTAATCCACGACCACCATTGCTTGCCGTTACCCATCTTGCCGCCGAGACCAAAACGGAAGAGTGGAAGCATCTTCCCGAGAGCCCCACCTGTTGGATCCAGGACGAGACCAGTACGAATCTTTACTGTGCGAGTGTTTTGAGCAGTATCTGCTGCGCCTTCCCACTCGCGACATACAGCCGCAAGGAAGTCATCTCCGCACTTATCGCTCTCAACTACTGAGCGATTTCCAGATTCTCCATACCAACCGATTGCACTGGCTGAAATGAAAACTTGAGGAGCGAGTTCAGTAACTGCATTAGCAATCGCAGTTGTTCCCAAAAGACGTGAATTAAGAATCTCGGCTTTGTACTTGCGGTTCCAGCGCTTGTCGCCAACACCAGCACCTGCTAAGTGAATGATTGCATCGACACCTCGGAGGGCTTCAATGTCAACGTATCCAGTCTTTGGGTCCCACTGAACTTCATCAGGGGAGACCGGCGTGCGACGAACAAGGCGTTGCACAGTATGACCTTCGCTCTTGAGATGACCTACAAGAGCAGAACCAATAAGTCCAGAAGCACCCGTAATTGCGATGCGCTGTGGAGTGCTCAAACTAGAGACCCAAATCAGCTTCGAATGCGCCGCCTTCTAGTCGCTCCTTGAGAGTGACTAAGAAACGTGCAGCATCTGCGCCATCAACAACACGGTGATCGTATGAAAGTCCTAGGTAGACCATTGAACGGATAGCGATTGTTTCGCCACCATCTTCACCCTTTACAACCATCGGACGCTTCACAACTGCGCCAAGTCCAAGGATTGCAACCTGTGGCTGATTGATGATTGGAGTATCAAAGAGCGCGCCGCGTGAACCTGTATTGGTGAGAGTAAATGTTCCACCGCCGAGCTCATCTGGAGTTACCTTGTTATCGCGTGTGCGAGCTGCGAGATCTGCAATCTTGCGAGCAACGCCGCCCATGTTCAAGTCTCCAGCGTTATGAATGACAGGAACGAGAAGTCCGCGTTCAGTATCTACGGCAATACCAAGATGTTCTGCGCCGTGATAAATAATCTGGTCACCCTCAACAGATGAATTAAGAACTGGATGCTGCTTCAGCGCTTCACATGTAGCAACTGCAAAGAATGGAAGGAATGAAAGTTTGACGCCTTCACGTGCTTCAAACGATGCCTTTGCGCGGTCGCGAAGACGAGCAATCTTTGTAACGTCTACTTCAATGACAGTTGTGAGCTGAGCTGAAACCTGAAGTGACTCAACCATGCGAGCAGCAATTACTTTGCGAAGTCGTGACATCGTCACAGTTGTCCCGCGAAGTGGTGATGCTGCAACAGGAGCTGGAGCGGCCTTTGACGCGACGGCTGAAGTCACACCTTGAGCATTGTCAGTTGCGACAGCGCCTGCCACAGCATTGTTTGTTACTGGCTTGGACACCGCACCTTCAACATCCTCGCGACGAATACGTCCGCCGATACCTGTTCCCTTTACTGATGCAAGATTGACGCCAAGATCGTTAGCTAGCTTGCGAACGATTGGAGTGACATAAGCATCTGCAGGCTGTGAAACTGGAACAGGTGTAGCCGCAACGACTGGTGTCACTGGCTGAGCTGGAACCTGTGCCACCGGAGCGGAAATCACTGGCTCGGACACTGCTTGAACTGGAGCAGCAGCGACAGGTGCTGGAGCTGATGCAACAGCACCACCCGCTGCACCGATCAAAGCAAGACGTGCGCCAACTGGAACAGTCGTATCTACTGGCACATCGATAGAAAGAAGCGTTCCTGCAACTGGTGAAGGAATCTCTGTATCTACTTTGTCAGTTGAAACTTCAAGAAGCGCTTCATCGACTGCAACTGAATCGCCGACATTCTTAAGCCAACGAGTAACAGTTCCTTCAGAAACTGATTCTCCAAGAGCTGGCATTGTGATGACAGTTCCCGCAGATGATGCAGCAGGTGCCGCTGGAGTTGCGACAGGTGCTGGTGCAGGAGCTTCAACGACAGGGGCTGGTGTCTCAGCCGCAACGACTGGAGTAGCAACTGGAGCTGGAACCTCTACCACATTTACCTGAGCTACTGGCTCGGACACTGGAGCTGGAGTTGAAGCAGTAGCACCGTCAGCAATGACAGCGAGCTCAGCACCAACCGCAACAGTGACATCGACACCAACAACAATCTTCTGCAAGATGCCTGCAACTGGTGAAGGAATCTCGGTATCAACCTTGTCAGTCGAAACTTCGAGGAGCGGTTCATCGACAGCGACATGATCGCCTTCGGCCTTGAGCCAACGTGTAACTGTTCCTTCAGATACTGATTCGCCAAGTGCTGGCATCGTTACTGAAAATGACATGTCGTTTCTCTCCTCTATTAACCGTGTGCGTGAAGTGGCTTGCCGGCAAGTGCAAGGTGCGCTTCGCCCATAGCTTCGGACATTGTTGGGTGTGCATGGATAAGAGGAGCTACATCATCTGCAGTTGCCTCCCAGTTAAAGATTAATTGTGCTTCAGCTAGAAGTTCACCAACACGAGCACCGACCATATGGATTCCAAGAACTGGACCATTCTTCTGTGCAACGAGTTTGATAGATCCCGCTGTCTTAAGAATCTGCGCCTTACCGTTACCGGCGAGGTTGTAATCAACTTCAACAACGTCATAACCGCGTTCCTTAGCAACCTTTGTGGAGAGGCCCACTGAAGCAACTTCTGGCTCTGAATATGTAACGCGTGGAACGCCGTCGTAATTGATAGCGCGTGGATTAAGTCCAGCGATTGTCTCTGCAACAAGGATTCCTTCTTGGAAACCAACGTGTGCAAGCTGAAGAGTAGGGATGATGTCGCCGACTGCGTAGATGCCAGGAACATTTGTGCGGCAGTGGTCGTCAACGAGAACATATCCTCGATCCATTGCAATGCCGGCTTCCTGGTATCCAATGCCATCTGTGACAGGTCCGCGACCGATTGATACGAGAAGAACATCGGCAGTGAATTCACGGCCATCTTCAAGTGTGACTGTTACTGAATCTGGGTTTACCCGGTGTGACTTGAACTTGATGCCAAGTTCGAAGTTGATTCCACGCTTGCGGAATGCGCGCTCAAGCAGCTTTGATGAAGATTCATCTTCAAGTGGAACGAGATGGTTAAGGCCTTCGATGATTGTGACATCGACGCCGAATGACTTCCATACAGATGCGAATTCGCAACCAATGACTCCGCCACCAAGAACGATTGCGCTCTTTGGAATGTAATCAAGTTTTGTGCCGTGATCTGATGTGATGACGCGCTGGCCATCGATATCGAGACCAGGAATTGTCTTTGCGTAGGAACCTGTCGCAAGAACAATGTTCTTGCCGGTGTACTGCTGGCCATTTACCTCGACAGTGTTGTTATTGACCAGGCGTCCCTTGCCTTCAATAAATGTGACGTTACGAGACTTGATCAATCCTTGGAGACCCTTATACAAACCAGCGATAACGCCATCCTTGTAGGAGTTCACACCGTTGATATCGATTGAATTCAATTGAGCATTGACGCCAAATACGTGCGATTCGCGAGCGCTATCTGCAACTTCACCCGCGTGGAGAAGCGCCTTTGTTGGGATACATCCACGGTGAAGACACGTGCCGCCAACCTTGTCTTGTTCGATGAGCGCTACAGATAAACCGAGCTGAGCTCCACGAAGAGCTGCTGCGTAACCGCCGCTGCCTCCACCGAGAATGACAAGATCAAAATTCGACATCGAGCAACTCCTTTGAGCCCTTGCAGGCACCTGCTGGGGAAATCATCAACAGCCATATCTTGCCAGCCTTAGGCGTGGATGACTAACTCGAGGGGAGTCTGCTGCCTCACTATTGGGCGGCGGCGATGGCCATCTCAACTAGTGAACGGAAGGCCACACCGGTACCGCCAACAGGCGTATATCCATGTGGTTCGCTGTCGTTAAACGCAGGTCCGGCGATATCCAAGTGAAGCCATGGCAGGTCATCGGCGACGAACTCTTTCAGGAAGAGTCCAGCAACCAACATGCCGCCCATGCGCTCACCCATATTGGCAATATCAGCGACGGGGGAATCGAGGCTTGGGCGAAGATCGGCAGGAAGTGGCATTGGCCAGAAGGATTCGCCAGATGACTTAATGACATCCATAAAGTGCGCAGAGAATTCTTCATTGTTAGTCATCACAGCACTTGTGCGCTTTCCGAGTGCAACAACTTGGTGGCCAGTAAGCGTTGCAACATCAATGATTGCATCGATGTCCTTTGCTTCCTGTGCCTTTACAAGTGCATCACCCAATACAAGGCGACCTTCAGCATCTGGATTGATCACTTCAACTGTCTTACCGCCGTAGATAGTGATGATGTCCGATGGACGAGTTGCATGATCACTGACCATGTTCTCTGCAAGTGGTGCCCATGCTTCGATCGCAACGGGAACCTTTAAAAGTGCAAGCGCGATCGTTGCTGCACATACCGCTGCAGCACCAGACATATCAGATTTCATCGCCTCCATGCCGAGCGCTGGCTTAAGAGCAAGTCCACCAGTATCAAAAGTAATTCCCTTGCCGACGAATGCATACTTCTTCTTAGCTTTAACGCCCTTTGGTGTGTAAGAGATATTGAAAAGTCGTGGTGGATTTGCAGAACCTTGTCCGACTCCGATGATTCCTCCGAAGCCCTTTGACTTCAATTGCGCATCGGTCATTGTTGAGACTTTAAGTCCAATAGCTGCTCCGCCCGCTTCTTTCACGGCTGCAGTCATCATCGAACAAAATGATGCTGGAGTCAGGTGACTTGGGGGAGTATTAATAAGGTCGCGGACAATATTGGTGTACTTCGCAATAACTTGTGCGTGATGCGCAAGATTCTTTGCTTCGGCTCCATGCACTAATGATGAGTAGACAGTGATTGTCTTCAATGGGTTCTTCTGCGCAGTTTTAGTCGTACCTCGGAATTGATCGAAGAGGTAGCTACCCAACCCAGCGCCTTCAGCGACAGCTTTAACGGCACTTGGAGTGTTGGCAGGGAGGGCAAAAGTTGCACTGGCATTTCCAGCAAGAGCACGAGCTGCAGCACCTGCTGCGCGACGAAGAGTTTCATCTGTATAAGTCGACTGAGCTTTTCCGAGACCAGTGAAAACCATCAGTCGAGTAGATGTTCCAGGAATGCGCGTTACTTCATCGCTCTTGCCTGTCACGCCAAGGTCATTAAGAGTTGCGATGAGCGCCTTTGTATCGAGGGCGAGATCTCCTGATTCAATCTGAAGGGCGCCTTTGCCAGACTTGATCGAGACTCCTACTACCAGGACATCGTCTTTGACGATGCCATCGGAGATTTTGATTGTCGACATGGTGCTCCTTTGAGTTGCGATAACTGATTTCAATGCGGGGTAAGTGTAAGTTCTCCATGTGAAAAACTCACCATTGCATCAGAAACATATCGACCTTAGCGCGAAGATGGCCGATTTCGGTGGCTGGCTTATGCCGATTGAGTACCCAGGCGCGGGCGTTCTTGCAGAACACACAGCGGTTCGCGAACGAGTCGGGCTCTTCGATGTTTCGCATTTAGGCAAGGCGAGCGTCAAAGGCGTAGGTGCGCTCGAGTTTCTCAATACTCAGGTTACTAATGATCTCAATCGAATCACCGATGGCCAGGCTCAGTACACGATGCTCTGCAATCCTGATGGCGGAGTTGTCGATGACTTAATCGTCTATCGCAATGCAGCCGATGACCTCTTTCTGATTCCCAACGCCTCAAATACAAGTGAGGTAGTTGCAATTATCAAGGCGGCAGCGCCCGCTGGGGTCGAAGTAGTTAACCTTCACGAACAACATGCAGTTCTTGCACTTCAAGGCCCGAAGGCCGCATCAGTGATTGAATCTTTAGGTGTAATTCCCACCATGGATTACATGGCCTTTGCACAAGTATCAATCGCAGGGTGCGATGTGATTCTCTGTCGTACTGGTTACACCGGCGAACACGGCTATGAACTGGTTCCTCGCTGGGAAGATGCCTCTGTTGTCTGGGATGCACTGGTCGAAGCGATGAATCCTTTCGACGGTCTTATCTGTGGATTGGGTGCTCGCGATACTTTGCGCACCGAAATGGGTTATCCACTTCATGGCCACGAACTCTCACTTCACATCACTCCTGTTCAGGCAGGCTCTACTTGGGCAGTGGGTTGGAAGAAGGAATCATTTAGAGGTTCTGATGCCCTTCGTTTAGAGAAGGAGAGAGGCCCTCACCGTATTTTGCGAGGCCTCCAATCTACGGATCGAGGAATTCCTCGCTCAGGCATGGATGTTAAAAATAGTGATGGCCACGTTGTTGGCATTGTCACGAGCGGAACTTTCTCGCCGTCTTTGAAAAAGGGAATTGCACTCGCACTTGTCGAACCAACTTACCTTGTCGGTGACTCATTAACCGTTGATGTTCGCGGTCGTGATTCAATTGCAACTGTTGTTGCGTTACCGATGGTTGAGTCGCACGTCCGTTAATTCGACGAATTCTGCATGGCTGGTAAAAGCTGCCTTGTGACGCGCTCTTCGTAGCGCATTGAGAGCCGGCTTTCCGGCAACAAGAATCAGTACAAATGTTAATGCTGCTCGTGGGACATCCCAGGCAAGTGCTGAGAGAAAGTGATACTGGAAGAATCTCGAAAGGTTCTCACCAATAGAATCACCGGGTAGATAGGAAAGCTCTGTTCCGCTTCCAAGTGACCATGGCCAGAACTGAAGATCCATCGCAATTCCGAAAAATTCTGCTGCAATCACGCCATAGATTCCAAGAATGGCAATCTCAGTCTTACCTCTCAGTCCCTGGGGAATAAGACCGACACCGAGGCCAATGAGGGCTGCAGCAAACACTTGGTAGGCGAGCCACGGTCCAATCCCTCCCGTTAATAGCGCCGAGAGAGTCATGCTGATTGCGCCTAGTAGAAATCCAAAGGTGGGACCAAGGACTCGAGCAGCAAGAATAAGTGCAAACCACATCGGTTCGATTCCAATGGCACCGATTCCGAGCGGTCTTAAAGCTGCAATGAGTGCGGAGAGGATTCCAAGGAATGCAATATTTTTTGAGCTGAGTTGATCTTCTGAGACTAGAAGAACGATTAGCAAAACCATAACTGGCGTAGACGCGAGGAAGAGCCAGCTCGCCCTATCTGCCATAGCTTGTGTGGGAACAAGAAAAGGCCAGAAGAATCCGCCAAAAGAGAGAACTGTTAACAGCGTTATCAAGAACTTCTTCACAGCGCACCGGTGCTTTCTGAAGCGATTAATACATCTCCGACAGTTAGCCAACGCCTTGGTGACATCACCTTGGCAACTTGAGGCGCAAAGGCAGGGGATGCAAGGAGAACATCAAGCGTTGAACCGTCGGCGACTTTCTCGCCATCGGCGAGAAATACCGTTCGGTCTGCAACTTCGGCGACGATTTCTACATCATGAGTTGCCATGAAGATTGATGTGCTTTCTTCACGCGCAAGTCGATGGAGCTCTCGCATAAGAAAAGATTTAGCCTCGTAATCCAGTCCACGCGTTGGCTCATCGAGTACCAATAACTCAGGTGAAGTGGAGATAACAATCGCTAGCACCAAGGCCAATCGTTGACCCTCAGAAAGTTCACGTGGGTGTGAGCTTTCTGAAATCGTCGGAACTATTCTCTTTAGGAAGGAGAGTGCCGTGCCTGCGGGTACATCATTATCTTTATCTGCACGGGCACATTCATCTGCAACAGTTGTCAGATAGAGGAGATCACCTGGCTCTTGCGGAATATAGCCAATGCGACGTGATCGCTCTTGAGGTTTAAGAGATTGAATTGGTAATCCAGAGAATTCAATAGCCCCACTCTCGCTCTTATGCAGTCCAACGATTGATTTGATGAGCGTGCTTTTACCGGCTCCGTTTCGTCCCATCAGCGCTGTAATCTCACCGCGATGGAGGAGAAGGTCTATCTTTTTAAGTGCCGTGAATCCTTCATATCCTGCAGTCAGCCGCGAAATCTCTACAAGTTGCTCACCTTGCTGAGGTCGCGGTCTCTCGTATTCCGGAAGATTGTTCCGTAAATCCTCAGTGATACGTCGAACTTCACGTGTGCTAGTTCCGACATCGGCCAGTTCTAATTCGCGAGTCAATCGGACGATGGGAGGCACCAGATCAGTGAGGGTCAAGATTTCTGAAGGAATACCAATCGATGATTTTCCATCAGCCTCAATCAAGAGAATTCGATCGACATAACCAATAACACGCTCTAATCGATGTTCTGCAAGAACGACCGTGACGCTTAGGTCGTGAACCAGTCTGTGAAGAATCGCCAAGATTTCTTCAGAGGCTATTGGATCGAGCGCACTTGTTGGTTCATCTAAAAGTAAAACCTTCGGATGCATTACTAGTGCACATGCAATGGCAAGTCTCTGTTGTTCACCACCACTCAGAGTCGCAATGGTGCGTTGACGCAGTGGAGCTAAGCCAACTTGGTCGAGCGCTTCTTCTATTCGTTTGCGCATGACATCTTCAGGGAAATTCAGTGATTCCATGCCGAATGCAAGCTCATCTTCAACTACATCGGTAACAAAAGTATCAATAGGGTTCTGGCCAACGATTCCAACGACCCCAGCTAATTCCCCCGGCTTTGTAGTGCGAGTAGATTTTCCGTCGACAATGATCTCGCCGCCAAGAATGCCACCAGTGTGATGCGGAACGAGTCCGTTAATCAGGCGCAGCAATGAGGATTTTCCAGAACCCGTATGACCCATAACCAGGACCATCTCACCCTCTTGAATTTCAAAGGAGAGATCTTCAATCACCGTTGTTGTGGAGTGTGGATAGATGAGAGAAACTCTCGAGAATGTAATCACAGCGCCACCATCACAATCGAAGTTGCTAAGCCACAGATAATGTAAGCGAGATCTCTGGGGGAGTAATGGATGGGCCGATATCGGCTCTGCTGTGAAGATTGCCCGAAACCTCGAGCCTCCATAGATTCTGCAAGGTTTACCGCTCTTCCCAAACTCTCTTCAAGGAGGGGCAGAGCGACAGAGGTAATTGTTGGCTTCTTGCCACTTCGAATAAATTGCGCACTTCTAATTCTAGAAATACTTGAAATCAATTGCGGAAAGACAGAGGTGGCAATAACCATCGTGACGGCGAGTTGATAAATTCTTGAAGGTAGAACTCGCAATAGTTTATGAGGGCTTGTTACTGAGTTGGCAGCGCCAAAGAGCGCAATCACTGTCGCAATGATCAGACCTTCATGAAGAGATGATGACAATCTCTCCCAAGTCACTGGTCCTCCGATGCGAATACCAGGCAACCATGTGGGAAGGTGAATTCGTGGAATTTCGAAGAGAGTTTTTCCTGGCCTTGGAACTCCGATGATGATGCCTGTTATTGCACGGATTGAGAGCAAGTAAATGCCTGCAACAAGCGACCACTGAAAACTCTTCGACCATGGACCGTCCTGTTTATTCAAGAGAACAATGAAGCCCGCTCCACCCAGTGCAAGTGCAGCGCACACGACGCTATCTGAGATAACGACAGCAACGGCAAGCGCTGTAAATATCGCCCAGAATGTCAGTGGGTGGAACGGCTTCTTCATTGATTTACTTCTTGAGTAATGACTTAGGTGTAGTGATTTCTACGCCGCACTCTTTTGCGGGATAGCCATTGAAGCCACAGATTAAACCTGAGTCTGCGCTGCGAACATCAACTTCCTGTGCAAGAACATCGATGCCTTGAGATTCCTTCGCTGTTACAACACAACGAACGATTGTCTTCTTGACCTTCTCGCCCTTTGGAGCATATGCAGCTCCACCGAAATCGATCACGAGGCCGATGCGCTTTAAGCCGGCCTGTGGCTTTGTCTTGCCACAGATTGCATTGAAAGAAGGCTTTACTGATGGGGGAGTTGAAGGGACATCATCACTGCTAAAGGTGAAGATCCATCCTTCAACTGAACCATCTGCAATATCAACAGTTGGCCCTGTCATTGCTGCCTTCCAGACCGAAGTCTTTGCAGCAGCTTGGTAATACCCCCAATAACGCCAGCCTTTTGAGGCTGCTTGTGCGGGGGCGATAGTGGTTTGTGAAATAAGTGCAGCCACAAGTGCTGCGATGAGAGTGAATTTCTTCAATCTGGAGCTCCTATAAATAAAGAGTCTCACAGGGGTAGTTAGCAAAGGTCGAATCAACCTGTACGACTACGCCCCGCAAACCTCGGCGGGTGTTGGTCAAAGAGATGAGTTAGGTAATCCGACTTAAGTTATAAAAAACTCTTACGGTTGCGGGTCAGCGTCGGAATTGCACCGAACTTCCCCTAAAACTTCTCGGTCCTTCATATTCAGTTGTGTGCGTACCAAACCATATGGCTGAACCATTGGCAATCACCAACGCACCCCATACGATTCCAACATGGAATATCGCCGCTTAGGGTCAACTGGAATGTACGTCTCTGAAATTTCATACGGAAACTGGATTACTCATGGCTCTCAGGTTGAATCCGAGGCAGCGATTAAATGCGTAAGAACCGCGCTCGATGAGGGCATCACTACATTCGATACCGCCGATGTATATGCGGGAACTAAAGCCGAAGTGGTATTAGGTCGCGCGCTTAAAGGCGTGCGCCGCGAGTCGTATGAAGTCTTTACAAAGGTGTATTGGCCAACAGGAACCGGCAAGAATGATCGTGGTCTTTCTCGCAAGCACATTATGGAATCCTGCAACGCATCTCTTAAGAGATTAGGCACCGACCACATTGATCTTTATCAGGCACATCGATTCGATGTCGAAACACCTCTTGAAGAAACGCTCAGCGCTTTCGATGATTTGATTCGTCAAGGCAAGGTCAGCTACATCGGATTCTCTGAGTGGAATGCACAGCAAATTAAGGATGCGCTCAAGATTCAAGATGCACGCGGATACAACCGTTTTGTCTCTAGCCAGCCGCAGTATTCAGCTCTATGGCGAGTAATTGAAGCCGAAGTAGTTCCTCTTTCACGTAAAGAAGGAATCGGTCAGATCGTCTGGTCGCCGATGGCGCAAGGCGTCCTCACTGGCAAATATCTGCCTGGCAAGAAAGCTCCAGCAGGTTCACGCGCTACAGATAAGAAGTCTGGTGCAGATTTCATCTCCCGTTGGATGAAAGATGAAGTTCTCGAAGCAGTGCAGCGCCTCAAGCCGATCGCAGATGAAGCTGGTTTAACCATCGGCCAACTTGCAATTGCATGGGTCTTGGCAAACGACAATGTTTCTAGTGCAATCATGGGCGCTACCAAGCCATCACAGGTAAAAGAGAATGTGAAGGCCTCAGGAGTGAAGCTATCTGCAGATCAATTGAAGACAATTGATAAAGCGCTCGGTAATTTACCTGAGCGAGATCCTAAGAAGAATGAGAGCCCTAACCCCCGCGCTTGAATTAGATCTTTTCGCCGGCCTTTACCTGTGGCTTAGGTGCCCGCATGCGTCGCATCTGAGTAGAACGAAGCCAGCCATACATTCCAAGGCCACGAGTTGGTTGGCCTGGGAACTTTGCCTTAACAAGCTTGCGAATCTTGCGGTTGAGGCGAACGCCATCAAGGACTGAAACAAGTAGAACCGTGTACATGATTGCAATCGAGATGACTTGCGTCATCGGAACCTGAGGCAGACCTTCCGCATTAGTTGTTGTCTTCGTAGGAATCATTGTGAGAATCAAAACCACGAAGATGATGGGTAGAAAGAATTCGCCTACAGAACGACGTGAATCAACGTAATCTCTAACAAACTTCTTAACTGGACCACGATCGCGAGCAGGAAGAGCGTTTTCATCTCCGCGCATATACGCCGCACGAGCTGCAAGACGTGCAGATTTCTGAGCCTCGCGTGCCCGCTTCTTCTCTTCCTTTGTCTTTATCGGAGCGAGTGAGTGGCGCTTTGAAGTTGCATCCTTGCGCTTTGGTGTTGGGCGGTTCTTCTTATCGTCAGTCATAGCGGAAACTATAGGGCGAGCATTTGCTCAAGTGCCATCTTTGAATATCGCGCCGTCTTCGCATCTACCTTAATCTCATTGACAATCTTGCCTGCAACGAGGGATTCAAGGGCCCAGACAAGGTGAGGCAGGTCGATGCGGTTCATGGTTGAGCAGTAACACACAGTGCGATCGAGGAAGTAGACCTTCTTATCCGGGTTGGATGCTGCCAGTCGAGAGACGAGATTGAGCTCTGTACCAACAGCCCACTGTGTACCGGGGGCTGATTCCGAGACTGTCTTAATAATCTTCTCGGTACTACCTACGACGTCAGCTGCAGCTACAACATCATGCTGGCATTCAGGATGAACGATGATGTTGATTTCTGGAATACGAGTACGGAAATCTTCAATTGATTGGCGTGTAAAACGGCCATGCACTGAACAATGCCCGCGCCACAAAATCATCTTTGCGTTCTTGATTTCATCTTCAGTCAGGCCACCCTGTGGTTTCCAGGGATTCCATACAACGCAATCTTCAGGAGAAAGTCCTAGGTCGATAATTGCAGTGTTTCTGCCGAGATGTTGGTCGGGGAGGAAAAAAACTTTCTCCGCCTTGCCAAAAGCCCATCGCAGAGTCTTTTCTGCATTTGATGAGGTACAGATGGTCCCGCCGTGCTCGCCGGTAAAGCTCTTGATTGCGGCAGAAGAATTCATGTAGGTAACAGGAACAGTTCTTGACGCGACACCAAGTTGTTCAAGTTGGTTCCAGCAATCTTGTACCTGAGATGCGGTAGCCATATCTGCCATAGAACATCCAGCTGCGAGATCGGGGAGAATTACCTTTTGATGATCGCCAGTCAGGATGTCAGCGCTCTCGGCCATAAAGTGCACTCCGCAGAAAATGATGTATTCGGCTGTACTTTGGGCAGCTGCGGCTTGAGCTAATTTAAAGGAATCTCCAGTGATATCAGCGAAAGCAATTACTTCATCGCGCTGATAGTGATGGCCCAAGATAAGTACCTTCGAACCGAGGGCTGCTTTTGCTGCAGTAGCACGGGCGACCAGAGCTGGGTCACTTGCTTCAGGTAGTTCACCGGTGCATGAGACTCCGCGCTCGGAAGCCAAGTCCGAGCCTTGGCCGAGCAGCAGAAGCTGTGCCAGTGATGTTGAAGACATGCGCTGATTCTCCCGTTTTTCGAGTCGCTTCGGCAACCCGACGCGGGTATTCTTCGGCACATGACAACTGAGACAACACAAGTAGTAAACCTCACAACAGGCATCGCTTTAACTGATGCTGCAGCTTCAAAGGTGGCATCACTGCTCGCTCAAGAAGGTCGCGATGACCTCTATCTCCGTGTCGCAGTTCAGCCAGGTGGTTGCTCAGGGCTTCGCTATCAACTCTACTTTGATGACCGCAATCAAGATGGTGACATCACTCGTGAATTCGGTGCGGTGAAAGTTGTTGTCGACAAGATGTCTGATCCTTACCTCATGGGTGCAACTGTTGATTTCGTTGACACTATTGAGAAGCA
>CALJUA010000105.1 GCA_937975715.1 uncultured Candidatus Planktophila sp. | reverse complement strand
TGCTTCTTACTGAAGGCAAACTGCCCTCTGTTGCTTTGACTCCTTGAATCCGCCTCAGGAGGAGCCGGGTTTCGGCCTTTCTATAGTTAAGATTGGCTCATGTTAAATAAGTCAGTTGAAAAGACAATTTCCTGGTTCTTGTTTATTGGTGTGCCGTTTACAACCATCTTCTTGATGACAGATGCGGTATCAGATCCTGTAAATGTAACCAAGCTTTTTGCAGCGGGCTGTGTTGGTGGTGGAGTCTTTGCGATTGCTCTTATCTATGGGCTAAAGGAGCTTTGGACTTCTGCTAAATCGCTAGTAATTCTTTCAGCACTATTCTTGCTAGCAAGCCTAAATTCGGTCATCAACAGCTTTGCACCATTTACCCAAAATATCTACGGAGTATTTGGACGACAGACCGGTTTTATTACCTATTTAGTCCTAATCATGGTTGCACTCGGTGCTGCGCTGATGCGCCGGAAACAGTCATTTGATTTACTGGTTTGGGCACTATTGATTGCCGGGGCCGTCAATATCATTTACTGTGCATGGGCGATTGCCTTTGGTGATTTCATTGGCTGGAACAACCCATACGGCAACATTTTGGGGCTTTTTGGTAATCCAAACTTTATTGGTGCTTTCCTTGGAATGTTTATTACAGGATCAGTTGCATTCGCCTTCAGTTCTCATTTCGCATGGAAGTACCGAATCGCGTTCATTATCTTGGGGCTGATTGCACTCTACGAAATTAAAGAATCTCACGCCGTCCAAGGGCTAGTGGTAACTGGTGCTGGCCTTGCAATGATTGGATTCTACCTAGTCCGTTCAAGGACAAAAGGTTGGGTTTTGACAGGCAGCTATCTTTTGGGTGTTGCGTTTGTCGGTGCGTTTGCACTCGCTGGAGCACTTCAGAAAGGCCCACTCGCATCTCTAATTTATAAGCGCTCAGTTTCACTCCGTGGTACATATTGGGAGACCGGAATTAATATCGGAATGGATTCACCTCTGACTGGCAAAGGTATGGATTCGTACGGTCTCTGGTATAGGGCTTTCAGACCTGATCGTGCTCTAGTTGATACGCCAGGCGTGAATACTGTTACCAATGCCGCCCACAACGTAGTCATAGACATCTTTGCTTATGGTGGATATCCACTACTTCTGAGCTATGTAGCAATTCTTGCTATCGGAATCTGGGCAATACTTCGTGTGACGTTACGTCAGCGTGCATATGACGGAACCTTCGTGGCGCTTGCAACAACCTGGCTGGCCTATCAACTTCAATCGATCATCTCTATCAATCAGGTTGGTCTTGCAATCTGGGGATGGGTATTGGTCGGTGCACTTGTAGCGTACGAGTATTCAACACGTCCTCGACCAGAGACATCTGAGAAGCCAAAAGCTATCAAGCAGAAAGAGCTCGTATTCTCTCCACAGCTGGTCGGTGGAATTGGTGTAGTCGTGGGAGCGTTGATTGCCGTGCCCCCAATGTCTGCCGATATGAAATATAAGGCAGCGCTCAAGGCACAGAATGTCCAACAAGTTGAAGCGGCGCTGACACCGTCCTACCTTGCACCGCGCGACTCAGCTCGATTGGCTCAGGCGGTATTGCTCTTCGAAAATAGCAAACTTCCAGATCTTGCCTATAAGTATGCAAAGGAAGCTGTTGCATTTAGCCCTGATTACTTTGATGCTTGGCGAGTTCTCTACTCAGTATCAAAAGCAACAGAGGCAGATAAGGCGGAAGCTTTGGCAAATATGAAGCGCCTTGATCCTCGTAACCCTGATGTCTTGGCTCAGTAGATGAAAGTTTCGATTATTGGCCAGGGTTATGTTGGCCTGACCATTAGCGCTTTTGCTGCAGCAAAACATGATGTAGTTGGCTTTGATAATAGCCAGAAGGTTGTGGATCAGCTCAATAAGGGTATTTCACATATCGAAGGCGTTGAGAGCGAAGTCATTACTAAGTGGGCCAAAGAAGGTCGATATAGAGCGACCACTAATGGTGCAGATATTAAAGGCTCTGACATCGTAGTTATCGCCGTACCAACTCCCCTGACTAAAGATCGTAAACCAGACATGTCCTATATCGAGGCGGCATGTAAAACTATTGCCGAAAACATTGATCGACCTGTCTTGGTAATCAATGAATCAACGTCATTTCCTGGCACGGTTCGAAATTTCATTAAGCCGCTCATTGAAAAGTTATCTGTAGAGAAGATTGAACATCTCTATGCAATATCTCCGGAGCGTGTAGATCCAGGACGTGGTGATTACAACCAGAAGAACACTCCACGTTTGTATGCAGGTCTCACACCAGAGGCATCAGAGAAGACTCGTGAGTTCTATTCATCATTCTGTGACCAACTAGTTGAAGTTTCATCGCCTGAGGTTGCTGAATCCGCAAAACTCTTTGAGAACACATTCCGCCAGGTAAATATTGCCTTGGTAAATGAGTTTGCACAGATTGCGCATAAGTTGGGTATCTCAGTTCACGAAACATTGGAAGCTGCCAATACCAAGCCATATGGATTTATGAAGTTCACCCCATCTGCTGGCGTTGGTGGACATTGCATTCCTGTTGATCCAACTTACTTGGCGCATGTTGCGGAGCAGCTGGGCGCGCCTTCAACGTTTATCGAGCGCGCTAATGAAGTAAACCTCGAGATGCCTGTTTACATTGTTGATCGCGTGGAAGCAGATAACGGTGGCTCACTTAAGGGTAAATCAGTCTTGGTGGTTGGCGTTGCCTATAAACCAAATGTGGCAGATGTTCGTGAGACCCCTGCAGAGATTGTGATTGAAGAACTTCGCAAGCGTGGTGCTGTGGTTGCCTGGCATGATGATGTTGTTGGTACTTGGCAAGGTGAAACTTCATCACCATTATCGGGTGCGGATATCTCGATCGTTGTTACCTTGCATAGCGTTGTGAAACCTGCAGATGTCTTAGCTAGTGCGCCTTATGTATTTGATTCTACAGGCAAAGTTAAAGGCGCAAAGACTCTCTAATAAGAACTAATTAATTCTTCAGGTGTGCTGCAACGCTATCGATAATTGAATCGAGAGTATGAGTTGGTACCCAACCAAGCTTTGCTTTTACCTTCGAGATATCTGGTACTCGACGTTGCATATCTTCAAAACCAACACCATAGGCTTCTGTGAATGGCACATAGACAAGCTTTGATGCTGATCCCGTGCGCTCAATAATCTTTGTGGCAAGCTCTTTAATAGTTGTCTCGCCAAAGCCGCCGACGTTGAAATAGTCACCGATTGTTGAGTCATCTGCAGCGAGAGCTAGAACTGCGCGGACTGCATCCTCGACGTGGCAGAAGACTCGAGATTGTGATCCATCGTCATAGATGGTGATGTCCTCGTTGTTGAGGGCTTGCTTCACAAAGCGAGGCAAGACCATTCCGTATTGGCCAGTCTGACGTGGGCCAACGGTGTTAAAGAAGCGAACAGTTGTGACCTTGAGGCCATGTGTGCGGTGCAGCGTGTGTGCGATGGCTTCTTCCAGTGCCTTGGCATCTGAGTAAGTCCACCGAATCTTCTGTGGCGCACCAACGACGCGATCTGATTCTTCATTAAGTGGTTGCTCTGGGTTCTTGCCATAAATCTCTGATGTGCTGGCGATGACCAAACGCTTCTGATGATGTGTGGCAGCTTTAAGAACGACATCGGAACCAGTGAAGTTAATAGAAACTGACTCGACGGTGTTCTCCATGATGTTCTTCACGCCAAGGGCTGCTGCCATGTGAAGGACGAGGTCGGCATCGGCAACAAGCTTGTTGACTAGCACTTCATCACGGATGTCGCCCTGGTGAATTTCAATCTGGTCTTCGATGTGGGCGATATTGGCGCGAGATCCGGTGGTGAGGTTATCCAGGATGGATACCTGATCTCCTTGGGCCAAGAGGGCATCGGCGAGGTGGGATCCGATAAAACCTGCTCCACCAGTGATTAATACGCGCATTCTTAGGTTCCCAACTACTTAGATGATTTCGCGAATTTACGCGCTGAAATAGGATCGCCAATTGGGATTTGTTGAAAATTCTGGATGAGTCTTACAAATTCTCCAGCGGCCAACAAACTGTCAAAACTTCCCATATCTAACCAAGCTGTTCCAATTGGAAGAACATTGACTGAAAGTTGGTCATTTTCCAAATACCAACGAATTAAATCAGTTATTTCCAATTCTCCACGTGTGCTCGGAGCGAGGGATTTGCAAATGTCTACTGCTCTTGAATCGAAAAAATAAAGTCCAGGGATAGCCAAGTTTGAATTAGGATTTTCAGGCTTCTCAACAATTGAGGTTGGCTTACTATTTTCATCAAGCGTGACCACACCAAATTCAGAGGGATTTGGAACAGAATATGCAAAAATGGTTGCACCATCAGCTTTATTAAAATTGCTGAGATTTCTACCGAGACCAGGCCCGTAAAGGAAGTTGTCACCTAGTATTAAACAAAAACCATCACCATCAAGGAAATTCTCTGCGATAAGAGGTGCTTGTGCTAAACCAGCTGGTTTTTCTTGTATCGCATACTGAATGTGAATATCAAACTTCGAACCATCGCCAAGTAAGGACTTGAATGATGCTTGATCTTCGGGTCTTGTAATCAGAAGAACTTCTTCGATTCCCGCAAGAATTAGCGTTGTGAGCGGGTAATAAATCATGGGCTTGTCATAAACCGGAAGTAGTTGCTTTGAAGTTACGGTCGTGAGTGGGTTAAGACGGGTACCTGAACCTCCTGCGAGTATGATGCCCTTCATATTTATTTCCTCTCAGAAGGCGTGGTCATGAACGTTCTCATAACCGGTGGCGCGGGATTCATCGGATCTCGTTTTGCCGAGATGTTAGTCAATGAGGAAATTGTAAACCCCTTCAAGAAGATAGTGGTCGTCGACAAACTGACCTATTCGGGAAATAAATCTAATCTTGACGGAATAATCACGCATCCTAATTTTGCCTTTGAGCAGATTGATATCTGTGATGAGAGGGCAGTATCGGCGGTTATATCTAAGTATCAGATTACGCACATTGTGAACTTTGCTGCTGAATCGCACGTGGATCGTTCCATCGAATCTTCCAAGGCTTTCTATGAGACCAATGTTATGGGAACTCTTAATCTCCTTGATCAAGCACGTGCAGCGGGTGTCACACGATTCGTTCAGGTGTCGACAGATGAAGTCTATGGATCGATAGTCGAAGGTAGCTGGGAGGAAGACCAACCATTGGATCCTTCCTCTCCATATTCTGCGAGTAAAGCCGCCGCGGATTTCTTAGTACTTGCTTATTTCAAAACCCACAAGATGAATGTTGGAATCACTAGATGTAGTAATAACTATGGCATTCGCCAATTCCCAGAGAAAGTCATCCCGCGGTTTATCACCAACCTCCTGGATGGAAGGAAGATTCCTATTTATGGCGAAGGTCTACAAGTTCGCGAATGGATACATGTTGATGATCATTGCCACGGAATTTACCTTGTTCTTGAAAAGGGTATCCCTGGCGATATCTACAACATTGGTGGCGAAGTTGAGATGCCTAATGTTGAACTTGCCCGCCGACTCATTTCAGAATTTGGCTTCAAAGAAGATGAAGTCTTTGAATTTGTTGAAGACCGTAAGGGTCACGACTTTCGTTACAGTTTGACAGGAAATAAAATTAAGAGGGAACTTGGATTTAAGTCCCTAACTAATTTCGATGAAGAGATTGTAAAGCTAATTGAATGGTACAGAGAGAATCGAAGCTGGTGGGAACCGCTTTTAGATAAGAGATGAAGTGAAAATTCTTATTCTTGGAGGAAGCGGCCAATTAGGCAGATCGCTTCTGGAATCTGATTTGAAATCTACCGAAGTCCACTCTCCCTCAAGCTCATTTATTGATGTCACAGATTTCGATCGCACCACTAAATACATTCTTGAATTACGTCCTGATTTTGTGATAAATGCAACCGCATGGACAAATGTTCCAGGTGCTGAAGAATCCAAAGATGCCGCATTTCTTGTTAATTCAAAGGCCGTTGGCAACATGGCTTCTGCTTGTAAGTTATCAGGAGCGGCATTAGTGCATATTTCTACGGACTATGTATTTGATGGACAAAAGGGTACTTCTTATTCAGAATCAGATTCGCCTTCACCGCTTAATGTCTACGGGGACTCTAAATTAGCTGGAGAAAATGCAATCATTAACTCTGGTTTAGAGAGTTTTTACATCATCAGAACATCTTGGCTCTATAGCAAATTTGGGGAGAATTTTGTAAAGTCCATTGCCGCTAAGTCAATTAAATTCGAACCATCTTCAGTCACAGATGATCAATTTGGATCTCCTACATTTGCGGGAGATTTAGCTGAAGGCATACTTTCAATACTTAAAACGAAGCCGAAA
>CALJUA010000104.1 GCA_937975715.1 uncultured Candidatus Planktophila sp. | reverse complement strand
GTCAGATCAAGACTGGTGCACCATCACGTACAGAGCGCGTTGCTAAGTACAACCAGCTTCTTCGCATTGAAGAAGAACTCTCTGACGGCGCTGTCTACGCAGGCCGCCAGGCGTTCCCACGCTTCAAGGCATAAGGCGTACAAGGCTTTTTTATGGTCCGCAGATCTTCTGGTGGCGCGAGAAGAAAGAGTTACCGTTCACGTAACTTAAACTTCAACCGTCACCAGGGATCTGGCCGGACCTTTGCTATTGCTGCAATCTTCTTTGCACTTGCACTCTTTCTAGCTCCACCGATTAAGAATTACTTCACACAAAGAGCACAGATCAGTGCTTTGAAAGCACAGCTCTCAAGTGATTACGCAGCCCTTGAAGAAGCGCGCAAAGAGTTAACGTTGTGGCAAGATCCGAATTACATTAAATCTCAAGCGCGCGAACGACTTCACTTTGTGATGCCGGGCGAGCGTCAGTACATCGTCACTGGTGGCGATGATTCTCAAGATCCAAATAACAATGGCATCAGCGTTGTTGAAAATCTTCCAGAAGGTCAGCCTTGGTACACAAGAATGATCGCCTCCGTTACAGAAGCAGGTAAGCAGTGACCGACAGTCGCACTCCATCCCAAGAAGATCTCGATGTTATTGAGCGCCAACTTGGTCGCACTCCTCGCGATGTCCATGCAATTTCCTATCGTTGCCCATGTGGAAATCCAGCGGTTGTAGAAACACCGCCACGTCTGAGCAATGGCGAACCATTTCCTACCTTTTATTACGCAACATGCCCTCGTCTAACGGCGGCGATATCTACCCTTGAAACAACGGGTTTGATGGGCGAAATGACCGAGCGCCTCAAGACTGATGCGGTGCTTGCTGGCGAATATGCAGCTGCACATGATGATTACATTGCATCTCGCAACGCATTGGGCATCGATGTTCCAGAAGTTGAAAATATCTCTGCAGGTGGAATGCCTGATCGCGTGAAGTGTCTTCACTCTTTGGTTGCACATTCCCTCTCTGCGGGCGAAGGTGTTAATCCATTAGGAGATGAAGCGCTTGAGCGTCTTCCTCAGTGGTGGAAGTTCCTTCCATGCGAGTAGCAGCTATTGATTGCGGAACAAATTCAATTCGCTTATTGATCGCCGATATTGATGGCAACAATTCTCGCGAGATTACTCGCCAAATGGAGGTCGTCCGTCTCGGCCAAGGCGTGGATAAGACTGGCGCATTCCATCCCGATGCAATTGCACGCACACTTGCTGCAGTAGACCTTTATGCTGCTGAAATCGCAAAGCGCGGTGTTGAAAAGATTCGTTTCTGTGCGACAAGTGCGACAAGAGATGCGACAAACCGCGCCCTCTTTATCGATGGCGTTAAAGAGCGCTTAGGTATCGAACCAGAAGTCATCGCTGGTGAAGTTGAAGCAGCCCTATCTTTCGCGGGAGCAACAAAGGATTTCGATAAGTCACAAGGTCCATTCTTGGTAATCGATATCGGCGGCGGATCTACCGAGTTCGTCTTCGGTACAGATTCAGTAGAAGCCGCACGAAGCATGAATATTGGTTGCGTTCGTATGACAGAGCGACATTTCACAGGTGATCAGCCAGATCCGGGACAGATTGCATCTGCCATTGAAGATATTGACGAGAACATTCGCCAAGCTGCAAAGACAGTGCCCATTACTAAGGCGAAGACAGTCATCATGGTTGCCGGCACAGCAACAACAGTTGCAGCTGCTGCTCTCGACCTGCCTGCATACGACCGATACGCAATTCACCTCTCTCGAATCAGCGCAGAACGCACTCATCAGATCTCTACCGAGCTATTGCGCGAAACCCGCGAACAACGTAGTGCACACGGATATATGCACCCAGGTCGCGTAGATGTTATTGGCGCAGGCTCATTGGTTCTCGATCGCATCATGATTGCAACTGGCGCAACTGAGTTTGTGGCATCCGAATCAGACATTCTCGATGGAATGGCTTGGTCGCTTGTATAAGAAGTTAGAGCTTCTTGATAAGGCGATTGTGAAATGTCGTCAATGTCCGCGCTTAGTTGAATGGCGTGAAGAAGTAGCGGTTACAAAGCGGAAGTCATATCAAAATGAGAAGTATTGGGGAAAGCCTGTTCCTGGCTTTGGTCCATCAGATGCACGGTTGATCATTCTCGGTCTTGCACCAGGTGCCCATGGCGCCAATCGCACAGGGCGAGTATTCACAGGCGATTCATCAGGGGATTGGCTCTATAAAGTACTTCACAAGGCAGGGCTGGCAAAGATTCCAACAAGTACCTATGCCAACGATGGCCAAGAACTCATCGATACCAGAATTCTTTGCGCGGTTCGATGCGCACCACCTGATAACAAACCCAGCACCGAAGAGAAAGCAACGTGTGCACCATTTTTTGAAAATGAAATTGAATTATTGCTTCCTACTGCAAAATCATTTCTCGCTTTAGGAAGCCTTGCATGGGATTCGATTTACAGAACACTGAAAGATCTTGGCTGCACAATACCTGCACCTAAACCAAAGTTCGGCCACGGCGAGAAGTATTCTTTTTCCGGCCCTGATGGAAAAAAGCGCCAAGTCATTGGTTGCTATCACCCAAGCCAGCAGAACACATTCACCGGAAAGCTGACAGAGAAGATGCTGGATTCAGTAATGAAGAGTGCTGCGAAAGGTTAATTCGCACCCTTCATGAACTAGTAGACTTCGCGGGCATTGGCCCCCGTAGTCCAATGGCAGAGACAGAGGACTTAAAATCCTTCCAGTGTCGGTTCGAGTCCGACCGGGGGCACTAGAACATGATTTTTCAAAGAGTTTTCAATCAATCATCACTTCCAACAGCCATTCGACCCGTTGAGTAGCGAAATCTATTGTGCGCAACTTTTGAATATTGAAGTGCGCCAAGTTATTTCTTAATCTATATGCACTGTCCATCGCCTTATCTATTTCCGTGAAAGTGTTGAAATCCTTAGGGTTCTCGATATTTCCGAAGACTTTGTATAAGTGAGGCAACCAAAGATCTCCGTAGTGCTGAGCACTAAGAAGATGCCTCCAAAAGGAGAACGGCAAGTATTGCTCTGGGAACTCTGAACTATTCCCGAGAGCTCGATTCAAATCCAGCAACCTTCTCTCCTTAAGTCGCAGACGCTCGTACCACGTGGACGATTCCTGCGAAGACTTGAGGACAGTTGGAATATTCCAACGCAAAGCGAGTTCGAGTTGGCCAATCAGCTCGAATGCATTCGCGTATTTGGGGAAAAAACCTTCAAACTCATTGCGGTGGTCCATCCCGAGATATTTACGGCAATTGAATAAATACGGAGAGTGCTTGTGGATAAATTGAATTTATGTTCAAGGTAAATTAATATTGAGCAACAGCCCAAGAGAGATCCCTAGCGAAAGCTAAATCGCTTGGGCTTTCATCTTTCTAAACTACTTTTTATTGGCGCGAATATGTGTGATGGCACCGTGCACAGCAAAAATCGTAAAGATAATGATCATCACGATAAAGCTATCGAAGAGTGATCTCGGAACATGCTTGGCTGTCACCAAGATATAAATGTCTGGCACAAAGTGCAGTACGACCGCAACCAGGCCGAATTTAAAGGCGTTACTCCAGTGATTAGCGAGTATTGCAAAGAGCATCTTGGCAGTTGATTTTGCATAAGGAATTGCAATCGCGACCACGATGACGAAGTAGATATAAGGATTGACTCCGTACTTAGCGAATGTCTCGTCGACCACGATTGTCTTGAAAATATCCCAGACCAGAACGATGACTATCCACCAACGTTCGATCAGCTGGCGGTGCTTCTCGTTCTTAAGCCAGGCAGTGGTCTTCACGCGTGAAAGAGTACGCGAAGAGATGCTTTCACAGGGAAATATAAAGAATCTCCAGTACGTTATACCTGCTGCAGGGAGGCGTTTCCTGCACATAAAAGGAGAGATTAATGCGCAGTTCTAACCCAGTCCTTACCGGCCGCGGTTTCGCTCGTATCAACCCAGAAGTATTAGATGGTCGCGAAGGATCAACTCAAGATATTAATACTCTTGAATCACGTCCCAACTCAGCACCAATGTCAATCGATGATGTCATCATCAAAACAGCAGGACTCTTTGCAGTTCTAGTTGTGGTTGGCGCTTTCGCATGGCGTGCAGCTAACCCTGCACTTGCGCTGATTGGCGTCGTGGGCGGATTGATTCTTGCTCTCGTCAATTCATTTTCAAAGAAGGTGCGCCCAGGTTTTGTAATTGCTTATGCAGTTGCACAGGGTCTTGCACTCGGCACAATCAGCCAGATCTACGAATCTGCTTACAACGGCATCGTTGGCCAAGCTGTTGTCGCAACAGCGTGTGCATTTGCCGGCGTTCTTGTTGCATACAAGAGCGGAAAGATTCGCGTAACACCTAAGTTCACACGTGTCTTGATGGGTTCACTGATTGGATACCTTGTCTTCGGTGTTGCAACAATCTTTATCGGCTTCCCATCAGGTGGTCTAGGTACCCTCATCGCAATTGGTGGCGTGGTTCTCGCATCAATGTTTATCGTGATGGATCTCGACCAGATTGAAAAGGCAGTTGCCGCAAAGGTTCCTGCTGAAGAGTCATGGCGTATGGCATTCGGCCTCATGGTCACACTCGTGTGGCTCTACATGGAGGTCTTGCGCCTTATCTCGATCCTTCGAGGTCGCGATTAATAATTAACGCATTACCGGAACTGCCTGGGGTGATTTCACTCCAGGCAGTTTCTTTTCTGAGGCGCAGTTAACAAATGGCGCAGTGCTATCTCTCGCAAGTCCCTAGGTTCTCCCAGCCTGCGTAGGTAGCCTTTGGCCATGAAAGTTTGCGTCCCGAAGGAAATACGAGAGGGCGAAAAGCGCGTGGCGCTCGTCCCTGATGTCATTAGTAAATTGACCAAGCTGGGATATGAAGTTGTCATTGAAAGTGGCGCCGGAGTTGAATCGCAAGCACCTGATGATCTTTACCGATCTGCAGGTGCTTCTATCGTTTCTGGAGATGTTTTATCAGGAGCTGACGTCGTTCTCTCTGTTCAACCGCTCTCTGCAGCGCAGATGTCGAAACTTAAAAAAGGTTCAGTAACAATTTCATTTCTATCACCAACAACTGCAGTTGATTCAATTGATGCAGCAGCATCAGCAGGAGTTACTTCTTTCTCACTTGAACTCGTTCCACGTATTTCTCGCGCTCAATCAATGGATGCGCTTTCATCTCAAGCGCTCTGTGCTGGTTATCGTGCGGCGCTTGTTGGTGCAGAACTTTCACCACGCTTCTTCCCATTGCTGATGACAGCTGCTGGAACAGTCACACCGGCTCAAGTTTTGGTACTGGGTGCCGGCGTTGCAGGATTACAGGCGATTGCAACAGCTCGTCGTTTAGGTGCAGTTGTCTCAGCGTATGATGTTCGACCAGCATCTG
>CALJUA010000103.1 GCA_937975715.1 uncultured Candidatus Planktophila sp. | reverse complement strand
CTGGATAGCGGAAGAACCTTGTAAATATACTTATCTTCTACTGTTTGTGTCCGCGCATAAGGATGGTTTTTTAGAAATACATGTTTACGAGGAAGCCTCTTTTTATCACTAGAAGAATTATTAATGATCTTATTTAGATGTACTTCGATTGAATCACCAATGGATAATTCGGAAATAGGTACATACTGACCATTTGAAAGGAACTTATGATCAGCGGTAGCATCAATCTCTAATCCCTTCTCGGTGATTAGACGGAAACATTCCTTTTGTCCACTATAAATAACACCAAGAACCTGATTCTTAAAAATCCTTCCTTCTCCATCAACTGACTGTAGCCAGAACGTTGAATCATGATTTGTCTGCTGATAACGACCTTTACCGGGCGAAGGAATCCGATTAAAAATCTGGTAAAGACGTTCAATGGAACCACCCTTCCGACCCCGACGATTACCATCTGGTCCCCGTGTTTCATACTTTAGTTTCGTGTATGAAGCGAGACAACCCGGCGGCCCCCAGAGATAAACTGGTTCACCTAGTCGCATCATCGACTCTAGGACTTTTGCTACCTGACTTGGCTTCATTCTTCCTCCGCTTAGTTTAACTAAGCAAAATGCTATGGAGGATGAAGCTAATCTGAAGGGGAGGAAGGAAGGTGAAGCAGCTAGGTACCTATTACTGCTCCACCTTCCAAGTAGTTGCTAGGTTACATCCTAGCCCGCACCACGCGCCGCCACACTGGCGACCCACACCGTCAGACCGCATCACCCTCGGTCTGTCGAAGACATTATCTCAATATGTGCCGCGAGTAAAGGGGAAATTTAAAGAAAATGTTCTTGAGCGAATCACTTGTCATCTGACAAAGGGAGTTTGTTACTGTTTACATTAAGATGTTTATCAAGTGCATCTAGACGTTGATGTGCAGCTTCCATACCGAAATATGAAATAATTACCATACCAATTATAAGTCCTTCAATCATATATTTCCTTATCTAACTTTAAATACTTCTCTATACGATGAATTCTATCGTCCATATATACAAACATTGCTATATTAAAGAAGATAGACAAGATACAGAACGTGAATAATAAAATCAAATTCATTAGCCTAGCTTGATGACTAATTTCGAACCGTCCCAATAAAGACAACCCTCGTTCTCATCTCTCCAATCTATTTGCGGATCATAGAATAAAGCTTTCTCACCAATCGCTAAACCACCAGTCTTAATGATATCTTCCATGGTTCTTTTAACGATCTGGAAATGATTATCGTATAGTTCATCGTTATAATCAAAGTATATGCGTTTCACCTTGTTATCCTCTTTGTTTAGTTTTTCGTTAATCGCTACATAAAGAAAAAGGGATTCTGGATGATACCAGAATCCCTTGATCTTGGAAAGAGGCAGACTTTACGCTGCCTTCTTCCGCCACTTGCCACGCTCAAGCTGCGTGACCTTGTTACCCTTGAGCCAGCGACCAACCGCCGGGTAGCACTGGACCTTGCCCTTCGCGGCAATCTGCGAGTCCTTCAGCATATCCTCGACGGTGAAGACCTTCGGCAGACGAGTAAGCTTCTCGTCCCAATCGATGCGGTCGGCACCCGTCACACCCTCACGCTTCGCAGCGATCCGGCGCGTGCCCTTACGACCCTCACGACCGTAGCCACGCAGAGCATAAAGCTCATCAAGCTCCTGCTCGCGCTTCTCGATCTCCGCATTCAAAGCCTGCTCCTCCGCTTCCTTCGCGGCATTCGCGGCCTCGATGCGCTCCTTGATACCCATCACAACATCACTGACACTGTTCTTCTCGTCCTGCTCCTGATCCACGTTCGTCTCCGTTTCTGCGCTCTCCACGCGCTCTGCAGTCTCCGTGTCCTTCATCCGATTCCGATTGCGAGCCATTTCCCCTTCTCCTATGCCCGACATGGGCAAACTGTGTGGCGAACCATTCGCCTTGATGAATCGTTATCTAGATCGTATCGAATCACCTGTCAAGAGAATTTCTTAAAATTCTGTCTCGATGCTCCAACATTCTGCACCGGTACAGGTAAGCAAGCGATTCAGATACGTTTCCAGTGAGGGAACCGTGGCGTTCACGCTCTGCATCTCAAACGGGTCTGTACCGAACCGATAAAGCTCATAGCCACCGTTTTCAAAGCGAATGAGCTTCCGCGTAGGTGTTAGAATACCCTTCCATCCATGTTCCAGAAGTGCGCGATTTCGCCAAGGAATCGTCGGATTTGTCAAGAGGGGATTTAGAGCTTTTGCGTCCACCTGTGGTACGGTAGCTTCACAAAGCTGACCAACTGTGGGTGCAATATCTGCAACGTACACTAATGCAGGTGATGTTGTGCCTGCTTGTACACCGGGACCAATAATAAACATTGGTACACGAACAGATTCCTCGTATGGCTGTCCCTTTCCTTGTAGGAATCTATGTGCGCCTTGAAGGTATCCATTATCAGAAACAAAGATGATATACAATGGACGGTTACTCATTGCCGTGGTAAACTGCTGTATCGCATCCACAACCGAGCGCATCATCTCCGCACGAAGTCGAAATCTTCGATTGATGAGTGCAATGTCATCAGCAGTGAGTAGAGGCAGCAACTTGGCGTCTCCAACTTTGTCGGAGATATCAAATTCATTGAACGACGGTCCTTGTGGAGCCGTCAAGCCAGACATTGAACCAAAGTATGTAGGTGACGGAATAAGCGGACCATGAGGAATGGTCGAACTATACCATACAACAGTTGGTTTATCAGAATTGGCATTGATATCATTAATGGCATTGTTAACCATTTTATCATGCCAAAAGATTCCGTTTTCAACTAATGGTTCGTCTCTACCATCTGTTGGAATCCACGATTGCCAACCCGTATGATTGTATTTATCAAACGGATTTGCATACTTTCCAACCATTACAGTATGATAACCACTAGCTTTACACCAATCTCCAAAGGTATTACCAATGATATTGGTGTACCAAGTATCATTATACTTTTCTCTAGAGTTTCCTTTAATACCGTGATTATGTGTATACTTACCAGTAAGCATAGATGCACGGCTTGGTCCACACAAAGGTGTTGACGTAATTGCATTGAATGTCATACCTTGTGCGGCAATATTCGACAGACCGGGCGTGGCGTTGTATGTAGCCCAATCCAGATCGTCAGCGACGACCACAAGGATGTTCGGCTTTGCTGCCAAGCTCAACTGTGGAACCAGAACAAGAATCAAGCTGATGAGTAGATGCTTCATCGTTTCCTCCGTGATGTGTAGGGTAGTAATGCTGTTGTCAAAGTAAAGTGGTGACATAGCACAAAGTCGCTATGCCGCTCAAAATGATGAGTCTTTCAACGAATCCCACTGACATGATTGCTTGCGGAGTAACAGCATACATTATACACGAGATTAAAAGTAGAGTATAGAAAAACCACAGAGGAGAAAACATTATACATCCTGTAATCAGGACAATAATGTAAGACATAATATAAGCACTTAGTATGAGTAATAAAACCCAACCAATAATGCTAAAAATAAGAAACCCCGCCATATAGACGGGGTTAATCTTATTATTCATCAATAACCGGAGGTGGTTCGTCTTTCAGAACCTCATCAATTTCTTTTAAGGTATTGATCACTTCATCCAGAGCGACCCAGAATCCACCTCGAATTGGTCCTTGTTTTGCTTTTTCGGTTTGCTCTTCCAGAATACGAATTCGTGTTTGAAGTCGCCGAGCAACGTTCTTTACTTCACCTGCCTTGTTAAATTCTCGGATATAATTTAGTTCTGCAGTATCTCGATCCGCTTCTAACTGTTGAATTTCTTTAATTATTTCTTGTAGGACGGCCACGCTTTCCTCCTGTTTTCTTAGTTTCTTCCGTAGATACTTCCACATTTAATGATGTCTCTTCTGGTCTAATGATCTCAGATACAATCGGTGTGTTAAGATGAGGTTGATCAAAATCAATTACAGGAACATCTTCTGTCTTTTGTTCCTTCTTCGCAAGACGAGTCGGCTGCATACGAATCATCATTCCAATCTCAGCCTTCTTCCATCCATCCGGCTTGAGAATCTTACCGTCTTCGCGAGTTTTGCCGCCAGCTTTACGCATATTCGCTGCATGAACTTCTTCTACATAGTCATCAATATCCTTGATACCCCATGCAATTAGTGCTCCTACAGTAACGTAAAGAATATCAATTGCCTCATGCACAGCTTCATCGAAGTTACCCCAATCAACTGCATGTAGAAATTCTTGATATTCTTCAGTTAATAGATTCTTACGTAGCTGAGCATTCTGGAATCGTGGAAGATTTTGATCACCGATATCGGCACCGAACTTCTCATGAAACTCACGAACGCATTCCTCAATTCTATTCAATTTCATATTATCCTTACTGACAATTATAGATGTTTGTATTTGGCTTACGCGAACAAATCAGATCAACCAATGCAATCCGTGATCCAGTGATCACCGCTACAGAAGTATTTTTTGTAATGAATCCTGTTGGAACAGTGCTCGCACTGAAGGTCAATTGATTCTTTACGAATTGTACATTACTAACGCTAGAAAGTAAAACAGCTTTCTTGGAATCATTGCTATAAAGAATCAGTTGTGGTTTTGCCTTCTCAACTGGTTCGCTATCAACGACTAACTTAATTGAAGCGGCACCGTTATTTACACTCATGAGGAGTGACGAAACTTCATAGAACGGGCTCGTCGCAGTCGTCGTAGGCGACGGGATTGGAGTTGGCGTTGAAGTTGGCATTGGTGTAGGTACAAGGGTAGGACTCGGGGTTGGTTGTGGGGTTCTTGTTGGGGTTGGGATTCCTTGGTTTGGTCCGTATAAGGCGGCGACTGCTCCTCTATCATAATCTTTTAATCCGTTCCTCCGTCCATCGAAATGGGCGGAAAAATACATTGTGGCATCTTGTGTGTATTGAGTTGTTGGTTGTCCGCTTTCTGCAGAATGTGAAAGACCAATTGCATGACCAAATTCATGTGTCATTACTTCAGTAATGTTGTCAGGATTCCAGAATGAACAACCTTCCCAACCATTATTGAATACTACTGCACCACCGGTAATCTTATACTTACCATTTATAATGGCGCCACCACAGAAGCCACCAATTGCGAGTACACCACTGCATTGATTCGGATCTTCAATATCGTTCTTTACATCACGAAATTGAACTAGAAGTTTATCCGGTACGCAAGTGTAACCAACAGCCGGTGTGTCACCAGTATATTGAAACGTGACATTACCTGCACTGGACCATGATTCAGTTGCATCTTTAACCGAACGTTGTGATTCTACAGGACCGTACTTAACGTCTCCAGCAGGATCACCATAGACTGCAACTGGATTATTCAGCCAGCGAGACGGAGGATCGGTCATAAACCGAAACTCCGTCAAACTCTCTGCTGGACCAGAGAGCGGGGCTGGCTGCACCATCAACCCCAAGGCGAGCGGTTGTGGTGCTGACTTTAGTTCGTTCTTACGAGCATCGATCTTGATATCTACAACTTCCTTATATGTCAGTTGACGACCAAATAATGCATTTGCGGTGCCAGCGGGTTGTACAGGGATACGTCCGTTATCCAATAGATGGGTTCGTAATGAACCATCAGGTTGACGCTTCAGAAGGACTGTAACCTTATCACCAACTTTATATTCTGGTGAACCAGAAATCCAAAGGATCTCATTTCCTACCTTGCCGCCGATTTCACGAATTTGAAGACGCTTTCCAGTAACGCCTTTAATTTGTTCGTCTACATCAATATCAATTAAGGTTCGTAAACCATCGTCTGTTTTAAATGATGTGATACTAGCTACTTTACCTCGTGCTACAACATCCGCTTGGTCGATAAAAATATCGGCTGGAGGAAGGACTACCGTTGATGCAAGTACATACGATGCCCATAAAATAATGATCAAAGCAACAATGCTTAATCCAATTACCCGTGCTGTTTTTTCATTCACAATAGATCTCTCATGTTATATTTTAAATAGTCTTTAATTTGTGATTCGTAGGTTCGTAATAATACTATATCGAGAACTTCAATCACTTCAAGATTACCAATCCAAAGTGTACCATCTTCACCTTCATCTGGATTAAAGAAATACTTAGCTTTGGCGGCTCGTAAGCGTTGAATTAGTTCTTCAATTTGCTTTGTATTCACTTCTTTTTACCGAAGATCCTGTCGTAATTATCACGATACTTTTCACGCGAGCTAGCATCTTCAACACCCCGCTTATCGGATGCGATTACGCGAGCACCGGCACGACCAACCTTAATTCCCCGATCTGTGGGTGAATATGGCTTAACTGAGAATGAATGAAAGCCATTATCCTTAGCGGTAGTACCTTTACGGTCGCGGGCTCCAATGCTGTTTTTAACAATGATTTCTGGCATTAACTTTCCTTCTTTTTACGAAATCTAAGTCCCTTGGAATATAGTACAGGGAATAAATGTGTCTCTAGTTCTAATACATCTTTTTCGGCTAATCTAGGTAATGCTATATGGATCAATTCATGAAATATCGTACTTTCCTTCTCTTTTGGAGTAAGTTTGTTCGCTATGACAATCTGTTGATCTACAACATTTACCAATC
>CALJUA010000102.1 GCA_937975715.1 uncultured Candidatus Planktophila sp. | reverse complement strand
TCGTCATTTCCTGGCTTCTGCCACCAGCTCTTTATCGTTGCAAGAATATGCGTAACAGTTCCGTGAAGTCCGCGTCTTGTTTGAGGCACTTGGTAGATCTCTTTCGCTTCAGATGCAGCGAGATCATCTAAATCATCGAGGTACGTGCGTGGCGAAGATTGGTCGAGATTGAGACCTTCGACCATGGATTCGAATTCTGCGTTGATGAGCTCCATATCGTCATCGCGTTCACCTGGAACCATGTCGTCAATACTTGCACAGAACTGAGCGAAAATCTCTCGTAAATTACGCATATATTCGCGCGGTTAAGAGCCTTGTAATAGATTATCGCCATGAACAACTTGCCCTACGGCACCTTGCGAGCATTCCTGACTCCGTTCTTGATGCTCCTCTTTCGCCCTAAGGTGAAAGGCCTTCGCAATGTTCCAGCTTCTGGTCCAGTGATTATTGCTTCCAATCACCTTTCATTTAGCGACTCAATCTTTATGCCACTTGTTGTTCCACGTAAAGTGACCTTTCTTGCCAAGAGCGAGTACTTCACAAGCCCTGGACCAAAAGGTTTATTAAAGAAACTCACATTTATCGCACTCGGACAGGTTCCTGTTGATCGCTCCGGTGGTCGTCGAAGTGAGGCTGCCTTGATCACAGGCCTTCAAGTTCTTGCAGATGGAAAATGCCTTGGCATCTATCCTGAGGGAACACGTTCACCAGATGGCCGTCTATATAAAGCACGCACAGGTATTGCACGTCTTGCAATTGAGTCAGGTGCGCCAGTGATTCCCGTTGCAATGTTTAATACAGACAAGATTCAGCCAACTGGCCAAGTGCTTCCCAATATCAAGCGCGTCGGAATGACATTTGGCGAGCCTATGTACTTTGAAGGTGATTCACGTGATGCGCTCTTCTTGCGCGAATGTGCTGACGCAATCATGAAGCGCATTCAGCAGTTGTCTGGACAAGAGTATGTCGATTCTTATGCAGTAAAGGGCGCTAAGAGCGCCACCACAGAAGAAGAGAGTTAATTCTCGAGGGCCAGACGCCCATCAAGAAAATTGCATGCGTGGCACTGGCTACCTGCATCAGGCATTTCGCCGTCAATGACAGTGATGAATTCTTCCAGTAGCTTTGCAAGTCGTTCGGGATCGCGTTGCACCGGTACATAAACCTGGTTGACCCCAAAGCCCATCGAATTCGCAACGAATTCATTGGGGCGGGTCTCTGCAACGCCGCCAAGCTTCCAAATCAAAAGACCCATCGTCTGTACCGGAAACACTTTTCCGCTGAGAGGGTTTTCGAGAGTGTAGGCATATGCCTCAAGCTGTGGAGCATAGAAGTCGCCGCTATCGCGCTCGGAGTCGGAGACTTTGCAATCGATGATGCCAACTGTGCCATCGTCGTAATGGCCAAGCAGATCGTAGATTCCGCGGAGCTTCCACTGAGTCTCAACGCCATTGATGACGATTTTCTTTGACTTCACCCATTGGCCCCATTGCTTGACCGTTCCTGCAGGTAACGATGGATCGATGCTTGGCATAGGTGTACGTCGGAAATATTCTTCCTGGAAAGTGGAAAGGCTTTTAACGAGAGGAAAATCTTTCTTCAGTTCGAAAGAGAACCAGTATTTAATCCAGATGCATCGCTTACAGGTAGAGAATCCGAAAGTCAGATCCGAAGGAGCGATAAATTCGCGGGCTGGTGTAGCGGGTTTCTTCATGAGGCGATTCTGCCTTTAGCTACTGACAATTGCCGAGTACAACACCGATAGACCCAAGATAATCATGATGGATCCACCGAAACCGCGGAGACGTTCGAGGCGATGGTTACTAGAGGCTAGCCATGTTCGAGCCGTCCCTGCAAGAAGACCCCACATTCCATCGGAGATGAATGCCAAGACACAGAAGGTCAGTCCCAGGAAGAGTAATTGTCGAGTAACAGTCGTACCTTCAATATCTACAAACTGCGGGAGAACTGCTGCGAAGAAGACAATCGCCTTGGGATTGAGAACACCAACCCAAAAGCCATCTCGAATTGAGGAGAGGGGAGTAGGACCTACGGGTCCTTGATTAGTCATATCTGAGGCGTGCACCGCACGTTTGCGAATCGCATCGATACCAAGATGAATCAGATAGAGCCCGCCACCCCATTGCACTGCAACATATGCGATGTGATATTTCTGAAGGATCGGTCCGATACCAAGAGCCACAAGAGACGAGAGAACAAATGAACCAGAGACATTTCCTAAGACTGTGAGAACGGCAGTGGCGCGTCCCCATGCAATAGCTCTGGCAATAACAAAGAGAACGCTAGGCCCGGGAGCGAGGATGATAATCATCGCTGCAATCAGGTACTCCGGATATCGAGTTGGAATCACCTGCGTAAGCCTAGCGTTCTCTTATTTGTTTTTATTGGTAATTACTTGCGGATCTTTGATACTGCATTGAGAATCTGGTAACCGAGAACAGCTACAAGAGTCGCATTGACTATACCTGTAAATGTGTACTGGCCCTTTGTCCATGAGATATCTGAGATTCCGATGATGATCGCAGAAGCCGCAATGATGAGGTTATTTGAATTTGAAAAATCTACCTTTGATTCAATCCAAATACGCGCACCGAGGATTCCGATCATTCCGAAGAGAGCAACAGCGACGCCGCCGAGAGCTCCCACAGGTGTTGCTGAAAGGACTGCACCGAACTTAGGTGAGAGGCCGAGCACAATCGCACCGACACCAGCTACCCAGTAAGCAGCAGTTGAGTAAACGCGAGTAGCAGCCATTACACCGATATTCTCAGCGTATGTAGTTGTACCTGAACCACCACCTGCACCAGCAAGAGTCGTTGCCAATCCATCTGCAATGAGAGCGTTACCCATTTGATCATCAAGGTTCTTGCCAGTCATTGCTGCAACTGCCTTAACGTGTCCAACGTTCTCTGCGATCAAGACAAGAACAACAGGTAAGAAGAGAATCATGATGTTGGTCTTAAATGTGGGAGCAGTAAATGTTGGAGCTGCAACCCAAGCGGCAGCCTTGATACCTGATGTATCTACATTGCCCTGGATGAGTGCAACAATGTAACCAACGACGATTCCAGCGAAGATGCTGATGCGTCCGAGGAAGCCCTTTGAGATTGCACTGATAAGAGCAATCGATGACAAGGTAATGATTCCAAGTAGTGGATCCTTGACGAAGTTGCCCTTTGCAGCACCTGCCAGGTTGAAGCCAATAACAATCACGATTGTTCCTGTTACAACTGGGGGCAAGATTGCATTCACCCAGTTGATGCCTGCTGCCTTTATCAGCAGACCAACAAGTGCGAGAACGACACCAGTGAAGACGATGCCACCGAGTGCACCTGCCATTCCAGCTGACTTATCTGCCATCGCAGCAGCGATTGGTCCGAGGAAGGCGAATGATGAACCAAGGTAGCTTGGAACGCGATTTCCTGTGATTAAAAGAAAGACAAGTGTTCCTATACCTGAGAAGAAGAGTGTTGTGGTTGGTGGAAATCCTGTGATGATCGGGACGAGGAATGTCGCACCGAACATTGCTGCAATGTGCTGCAGACCGACGCCTACTGTGCGTGGCCATGTGAGGCGCTCATCTGTTGAAACGACATCGCCTGCGGCGATCGACTTGCCGTTGCCGTGGAGCTTCCAGCTAAGAGACATGAGAGTCCTTTCGAGTTCAAGTGGCCCGTATGCGAGCCTGTGAGGGAATTGCCTAAGGCTAGGCAGGTGTGGCCTACGCCACCTATACGGCGCGCCGAGCCATCTTTGCTTTTGGGGGTTATTTCGGGTTAACTATCGCCCAGATATATCGCATCGATATATTAACCGCTATATAAGAGAAATGAGCTTGGAATGCGTTCACGCGTTGAATCCCTGGAGTTTGCACTCCTTGGGCTCTTGGCGCAGGGGCCGCTTCATGGATATGAGCTCCGCAAGCGAATGGTCACCATCTTTGGTCCATTTAAGGCGATCTCATTCTCAGTTCTCTATCCGCAACTTCGCCGCATGCTTCTCGCTGGTTATATCCAGGAAGAAGCAGTCGACCGGGGGAGCAAGCGTCCAAGAATTGTCTACGCCATCACCACAGAGGGAATGGCACGTTTCGAGGCGCTCACCGAAACCGTCAGCGCAGATGCTTGGGAAGATGAAGGATTTGAAATTCGTTTCGCATTCTTTAGTCCAACACCTACAAAGAGCCGGGTTCGGATACTTGAGGGACGGCTACGTCGACTTCAGGAGAAGGCAGAGATCCTTCGCGATGAAGTAGAGAAGTCTCCAATTGGAATCGATAAGTACCTTCAAGAGTGGCGCCGCCATTCGCTTGACTCTGCAGATCGCGAAATAGCGTGGCTGCAGGAAATGATTACGACCGAGAGGAAATCTAAGTGAAGATCACAACAGGAGCTGGCGACATTCGCGTTGCCATCGTCGGCGTAGGTAACTGCGCAAACTCACTCGTTCAGGGTGTTACTTACTACAAGGATGCAGCTGTAGATCAGGAGATTCCTGGCCTCATGCACGCAGTTGTGGGCGGATACCACATCAGCAACGTGAAGTTCGTTGCAGCATTCGATGTTGATTCAAAGAAGGTCGGTCTCGATCTTGCTGATGCAATTTGGGCATCAGAGAACAACACAATCAAGTTTTCAGATGTAGCAAAGACAGGCGTTGAGGTTCAGCGTGGAAAGACACTTGACGGTCTTGGTCGCTACTACAAAGAGACAATCACAGAGTCAACAGCTCCTGAGGTAGATATCGTTGCAGCTCTTAAGGAAGAGCAAGTTGACGTGCTTATCTGCTACTTGCCTGTCGGATCAGAAGAAGCAGCGAAGTTCTATGCAGAGTGTGCAATTGCAGCAGGCTGTGCATTTGTTAACGCACTTCCAGTCTTTATCGCTTCTGACCCAGTATGGGCGAAGAAGTTCGAAGATGCAGGTCTTCCAATTGTTGGCGATGACATCAAGTCACAGGTTGGCGCAACAATCACACACCGCATCATGGCTAAGTTGTTCCAGGACCGTGGCGTTCACCTCGATCGCACATATCAGCTCAACGTTGGTGGAAACATGGACTTCAAGAACATGCTCGAGCGCGATCGCCTAGAGTCAAAGAAGATCTCAAAGACAAACTCTGTGACCTCACAGCTAGATCACGATATGGGTGCAAAGAATGTTCACATCGGACCTTCTGATTACATTCCATGGCTCGATGACCGCAAGTGGGCATATGTTCGCCTCGAGGGTCGCGCATTCGGTGACGTTCCATTGAATCTTGAATACAAGCTTGAAGTATGGGATTCACCAAACTCAGCTGGTGTCATCATCGACGCACTTCGCTGTGCAAAGATCGGTCTCGATCGCAAGATTGGTGGAGCGTTGCTCTCACCATCTTCATACTTCATGAAGACTCCACCAGTTCAGTACACAGATGAGCAGGCTCATAACAAGACTGAGGACTTCATCTCAGGAAAGCTTGATCGCTAAATAGAAGTAAAGGAAAACCCCCGTAGCTACGCGCTACGGGGGTTTTCTCTTTCCCTCAACCCTTCAACGGAGAGTTTGAGAGAGTTGGGGATGTTAGATCATCGCCTCTTCTGGAGTGCGACGAAGATGAACAACTCCTAGGATGGTGAATACAAGCATCAAGAGTGCGCCGATAAGTGCTGCCATTGCGCCGTATCCAGCGAGCTCACCAAGTGTTCCGAATGCATAGGCAGTCAGAAGTGTTCCGCGAAGTATATTGCCCTTAAACACTGTCTCTACAGTTGCTTCCGCGGCTGCCTTGTTCTCTGGTGATGCAGAACGAGCTGCAGCTGATGCTTCTGCATAAGTTGGCATGTTGGCCATATGGAATGCGATGAAGTGATCTGCATACATCTGTGCATCTTTACCAGTTGACATCAACTTTCCACCGTGTGCCTTGAAGTATGCGGTGACATCCGCAGGCTCTTCAGCATTACCTGTTGCTGGTGGCATTGTGATTTCTTGCGCCTGAAGCTGTGACTGCACTGAATCGCTTGCAAATGAAGCGCCCCAGTTCGCGAGAGCTGCTACAACGAATAGGAAGACTGTGAGCCCGGCTCCGAGGAATGTCACAATCTTGTCAAAAGTCTTACGCTTCATTTTTCTCTCCTTTGTAAATCCACCCATGTCCCTGAGTGCTACTTACATTAAATACCCGCGCACAGGCGCGGGGGAGAGATAGAGCGAGTGCTAGCACCTGCTCATATGTGAGTTAGTGCATATCTCGATTACAAACAGCCTGGCCTTCACCATTGATTTCAAAGTGAGAGCAAGGAATTCCAAGACGATCAAAAGCTGCGTCACCGTAATGAGTGCGATATGCCAACGCAAGGAGAACGCGAATATTGGTGTCGCCATCGGAGGTGATGTTGAAGGCTTTGGCCGAGCGGGAGATTGTGTTTTCTACAACTTTCTCAGTGTGATTTGTTTCTCGAGCGATTGCAGCATTGGATTTGCCTTCGCATAAGAGACCGAGAACTAATTGCTCAAAAGGTGTCAATTCACGTGTTGTGATTGTGATGTCGCGTGCCATGGTAAGGACCTCTCCGTCGCTATGACCCATTGTGCTCCTTCCCAAGCAGAACTTCACCTCATACACTCGCGTCATGACACAAATCACCTCCGAGGTCCAGAATCAGGTTCAAATCATTCGATTTAACCGCCCCGAGAAGATGAATGCGCTCACTCGCGATATGTATGGCGAGCTCGCACGTTTACTCAATGAGGCAGCTGGGGATTTCGCTATACGCGCGGTGGTCATCTCTTCGGTAGGGGATCACTTCACCGCGGGTAACGACATTATGGATTTCATGAGCAATCCACCGACTGCTGAAGACTCGACCGTTGCTCTCTTCTTAGGTGCAATTCTCAATTTCCCTAAGCCGCTAATTGCGTCTGTAAAAGGCAATGCTGTGGGAGTCGGAACAACAATGCTTCTGCATTGTGATGTCGTCGTCGCATCGGAGGATGCAGCCTTCTCAATGCCCTTTACCTCTCTAGGTCTAGTCCCTGAGGCAGGATCAACGTTGCTCTTTCCCGCACTGGCCGGTTATCAGCGTGCGGCAAAAGTCTTCTTTACTGGTGAACCTTTCTCTGCAGATTTTGCTCAGGAAATCGGTCTCGTCGCTGAAGTTGTTACTGATTCTGATTCTGAGGCTATCTCCATTGCTGAAAAGATCGCACAACAACCACCTGCTGCAATTATCAATACCAAAGCTTTAATGAAGGCAAGTAAGCACGATGCAGTCGAAGCTGTAATGAAAGCTGAGTTCCAGTTATTTGCGATGGCGCTCGAGTCAGAAGAATTCGCAGATGCCGCCATGAAGTTCATGTCTAAGAAGGGCAAGTAAATGTCACTAGCAGGTAAGAAGATTTTCATTACCGGTGGTTCACGCGGTATCGGATTAGCAATCGCGCTTCGCGCAGCTCGCGATGGCGCATCAATTGCCATCGCAGCAAAGACAGCGGACCCCAATCCAAAGTTACCTGGCACCATTTTCTCAGCCGCTGAAGATATTCGCGCTGCAGGTGGCGCCGCTCTCCCTATTCAATGCGATATTCGTGATGAGAATCAGATTGAATCTGCCATCCGCCAGGCAGCACAAGAGTTCGGCGGCATCGATATTCTCATCAACAATGCAAGCGCCATTAACCTGACAAAAACCGAGGTAACCCCTGCTAAGCGCTTCGACTTGATGTTCGATGTCAACGTTCGCGGAACTTTCTTGACTTCACAAGCTGCAATCCCATACCTACGCGAATCCGGAAAAGAAGGTCGCAATCCTCAGATTCTCAACCTAGCGCCACCTCTTTCGATGAAGGCTAAATGGTTCAAAAACCACGTTGCTTACACGATGGCAAAATATGGAATGTCCATGTGCGTCCTCGGAATGTCTGAAGAGTTCAAGCGTGATGGCATCGCAGTGAACGCACTTTGGCCACGTACTGCGATTGATACCGCGGCGCTTGCAATGATTCCAGGTATCGATACCGCTGCATGTCGTACACCAGAAATCTTGGCCGATGCTGCTTACATCATCCTCAATCGCCCTGCCGCAGAGTCAACTGGAAACTTCTATGTGGATGATGAGGTTTTGGCCAGTGAGGGAATCACCGATCTCGATAAGTATGCGGTGGTGCCTGGCACTAAGGATTTCCTGCTTGACTTCTTTCTCGACTAAGAGATTACAGACGTCCAGCCTCGTGTAGCGCTCCAAGGAAGTTCTTCAGTTCGGCGGTCTGCGGGTTCTCGAAAATCTGCAAAGGTCTCCCACTTTCGCACACCTTTCCATCGGATAAGAAGATCACTGAATCAGCGATGCGCTTCGCAAAACCCATTTCATGGGTGGAGATGATCATGGTGATGCCATCTGCCTTTAGCTCTGCAATGAGCGCGAGAACTTCAGCAATCAAAACTGGATCAAGTGCACTTGTCACTTCATCGAGCAAGAGAACTTTGGGTTCAGTTGCGATAGCACGCAGAATTGCAACCCGCTGTTGTTGGCCACCACTGAGCAAGTTTGGATAGGCATCTGCCTTATCTTCGAGCCCGAATCGCTTGAGTAAAGAGAGAGCTTGTTCTGTCGCCTCCGCTTTGCCTTTCTTGAGGACAAGTTGCGGAGCCAATGTAATGTTTTCAAGAACAGTCAGGTGCGGGAAGAGATTGAATGCCTGGAAGACAGATCCAATCTTGCCTCGTACAGAATCGAGATTGATTCCATAGGTACTGATGTCGGCATCTTCAAGGAGAATCTGGCCATCACTGAGTTCTTCCAGCAGATTGATGCAACGCATAAGGGTGGATTTTCCTGAACCACTTGCACCGATGACGACGGTCGCAGAGCCTTGCGGGAAAGCAAGCGAGATGTCGTCGAGAACTAAGTGGTTGCCGAATGATTTACGTAAATTCTTTATCTCAAGAAGATTGCCCATTAGAAAACACCTTGTGCCTTTTGAGCGCGATCCTGTCGACGAATAAGCCAATCGGTATATCGCGTCAGAGGAATCGTGAGCAGCACGAACAGTCCGCCAGCTACAACATATGGAGTGAAGTTAAATGATTGAGCAGTTTCGATACCTGCAGCTCTAATTGCATCGACTGCACCCAGTACAGAGATCAATCCAGAATCCTTCTGTAAAGAGACGAGGTCATTGAGCAAGGGGGGAGTCACATTGCGGAAAGCCTGAGGCAGAACAACATGGTGCAGAGTCTGCGGATGTGAGAGTCCCAGTGCGCGCGCTGCCTGACGTTGAGTTGGATTGACGCCTTCGATGCCAGCGCGAATAACTTCAGCGACGTAAGCAGAGTAGGTAAGTACGAGTGCAATAGTGCCTAGGAATACCGCTGAATTTGGAACAAATGAAAGCCGAAGACCGGGAATACCGAGACCCACAAGGAAGAGAACAAGCAGAAGAGGCATTCCGCGGAAGATGTCTGTGTAGATGGTTGCCACAAGACGCACTGGATAGAGCACTGGTGATGTTGTTGTCCGTGCAATTGCAATTGCTAGGCCGAAGATAAGGACGAAGAACTCTGCGATAAAGAGCACGCGCAAATTGAGAAGAATTCCATCAAAGATGCGCGGGAAAGCTTTTTGGGCATAATGCCAATTGAAGAACGATTCACGGACAGCACTAAAGCCCTGAGCGTTGACCACAATTACAGTGAGGACTGCACCGAATATCAGCGTGCTGAGAAGTGCAATAGCTGTAGAACGACGAGAAGCCCGACGCTTAGCTTCCTCACGCTGCAGTTGCAACGGTGATGGAGAGTAAGTCATCGGGCTTCTCGCGTATCTAAACGAATTACTTCAGGACTGGTACAGAGACACCAGCAGCAAGCCACTGGTCTTCGATCTTCGCCAAGGTGCCATTTGCACGAAGCGCATCGACTGCCTTGGAAACATCTGCTGTCAACCAGCTTCCCTTTGATAGTACGAGACCGAACTGCTCGCCCCCTGCCTTAGCTGGGAACTGTCCAACAATCTTGCCGTTCTCTAGATCAACTGCTGTGATGTAGAAGGCAGTTGGTAGATCTACAACGAGTCCATCAATCTGGCCATTTGCGAGGGCTTGCTTTGCAACATCGTTAGTATCAAAGACTGCAGCCTCTTGGGTTGGCTTGATGACATCTGTGATAGTTGCATACGAAGTAGTACCGACCTGTGCGCCAAGCTTTGCGCCCTGAAGATCGGCAATTGACTTTGCATTTGCAATCTTAGAGCCTGCAACGGTGATAACTGCCTGTGTGACGTCGTAGTAGCCAGTTGAGAAATCGATAACCTTTGCGCGCTCAGGAGTGATTGAGAATTCGTTGATATCGAAGTCAAAGTTGCGGCAACCTGGAGCTACAACGTTATTAAATGGAACGCGAACCCATTCGACCTTATCTTTGGAGTAACCGAGTTCTTCTGCAACTGCATATGCAACGGCTGCTTCGTAACCTTTTCCATTTGATGGATCGTTGTTATCGAACCATGGACCGTAGACCGGTTCATCGGTTGCAATCGTGAGAACGCCTTCCTTTACCTGTGGGCATGCGGCTGCCTTTTCAGAGCCACATGATGTAAGTGTGAGTGCTACGAGAGCTGCAACTGCAGCTGCTGTAATTTTTTTCATGCTGATTGACATGGTTAACCTTTCGAACGCGCTTGCCATAACGATTTGCTATAGCCCGGTCTTCACTCGGAAGGCACCCCGCCACGGAAGGAGGGTTGCCGATCGCACTGCCGGTGCATTGTGCGATGCTCTTGACCTGAGGCGTACCTTACCAATCGAGCCACATCCGTTGAAATCGCATACGATGTGCAAATGCATCTAGAGCTCAACGGCACCAATATCATCGAAGAATCTGAGCGTAAGGGCTCTCCACGGCAGCTTTTCTGGCCTTGGTGCGGCGCAAATGTCTCGCTTTTGGCTCTGTCATACGGCGCCTTCTTCTTGGGCTTTGGTATCTCCTTTATCCAAGCAACGATTGCCGCTCTTTTGGGAACCGTGCTCTCCTTCTTGCTGGTCGGAATTAGTTCACTTGCCGGAAAGAAATCAAACGCGCCAACGATGGTGCTTTCACGTGCTTCGTTCGGCGTCAAGGGAAATATCGTCCCTGGATTTCTTTCATATCTCATCTTCGTAGGATGGGAGACAGTTCTTGTCTCACTCGCAACCCTTGCAACCGGAACAGTCTTTGTTCGGGTAGGACATATCGATCGTAATATCGCGATGATTGTCGGCTTCTTAATAGCAATCGCTCTCACAGTCTTTGGAGGAGTACTTGGGCACTCCATCATCATGAAGCTTCAAAAGTGGCTTACCTTAATTACGGTCGCAGCTACTTTGATGTATTTCGTTCTCACACTTGATGAAGTGAATTGGTCAGCAGTCTCAGATATACCCAATGGAAGCTCCGCTGGATTTATTGGAGCCCTCATCTTCGGTGCTACTGGAATCGGGCTTGGATGGGTTAACTCTGCTGCCGATTACTCGCGTTACCTACCTCGCGATGTTTCAAGCAAGTCTGTAGTCGGCTGGACGGTTTTGGGCGCATCAATCGTTCCAATTGCCATGGTTATCTATGGCGCAGCACTTGCTGGAAGTAACGAAGAACTCTTCGGTGCAATCGCGTCAGATCCCATTGGCGCTCTCACAACGTTGTTGCCGACCTGGTTTCTGATTCCATTCGCGGTGGTTGCGATCCTTGGCTTGGTTGGAGGTGCAATCCTGGATCTCTATTCATCAGGTTTGACTCTGATTTCAATCGGTTTGCCGGTCAAACGATACGTAGCTGCATCGATTGACTCTCTCATCATGGTGCTCGGCGCTATCTATCTAGTCTGGATTGCAGATGATTTCTTCTACCCATTCCAAGGCTTCTTGATCACGCTTGGAGTTCCAATCGCTACTTGGTCAGCAATCTTCGTTGCAGATGTTCTCATTCGAAAGAAGTCTTATGACGAATCCGATCTTTTCAACGAACAAGGTCGCTATGGCGCATGGAATATGAAATCACTCGCGCTGATGGCGATGGGTTCAATTGTCGGTTGGGGATTTGTTACCAATCCATTTGCATCGTGGCTCTCATGGCAGGGATATTTCCTTGGAGTATTCGGTGGCAAGGAAGGTGTATGGGCGGGAGCTAATCTCGGTGTGTTTTTCGCGCTGGTGATTGGTGCTGCGGGCTACCTCCTGACCGCTGGAAAGAATATTCGAATCGAAAACAACACTCCGTGATAGCGTCGGTATATGCGTAAGCGGCTCTCGCCACTCAATGATTTTCTTCACCGTGAATCTGCAGGTGGCATTCTCCTTCTGATTGCTGCGACCTTCGGACTTGCCGTAGCCAATAGCCCAATCAGCGATACTTATTTCAAAATACTCGAACAGGGATTTGAAGTCGGTGGCGGACTGTTCTATCTCAAGCTGACTGTGCTCAAAGTTATTAACTACATCCTGATGACAGTCTTCTTTTTTGTCGTGGGATTGGAAATCAAACGCGAGATGACATCAGGCCATCTATCTCGTTTACGAGACGCAGTCATGCCGTTGTTGGGTGCACTGGGCGGTATGGCATTCCCCGCTGCGATCTACCT
>CALJUA010000101.1 GCA_937975715.1 uncultured Candidatus Planktophila sp. | reverse complement strand
GGTAATCTTCCCCGTATGACCCAGCCACAAGTTGTCTATGTGCCATTTAAGGCTGGTCTCCCTCCGATGCGCGCTTACCTGCGCTCGCTCTGGCACCGCCGAGCATTTGTCTCGGAATTCGCACGCTCTGAACTTCGCGAGCAGAACTTCGGCTCAGTCTTCGGTCAACTCTGGCTTGTCCTCAACCCACTTCTTTTATCAGGCGTGTACTTCCTCCTGATTTATGTCATCGGTGGAACAAGCGACGCTCAACGATTTGGCCATCTGACAGCCACGCTCTTCCTCTTCTATCTCATCGCAAACAGCCTTACAGGTGGAGTCAAAGCGATTACCTCTGGTCAGAGATTGATCCTCAATACATCTTTTCCTCGCATCATGCTTCCAGTCTCCGCAGTCGTCGTTGCCATCTTTAGATTTATTCCGACTCTCGTTGTTGCATTTGCAATCCATGCGATCTTAGGTCTGCCATATTCATGGCAGATGCTGTGGGCGATTCCGGTGCTCTTTATCGCCATTGTGATGGGACTCGGAATGGCAATCTTGATCTCATGCATCAACGTCTACTTCCGTGACATCTCAAGCATGCTTCCTTACCTGACTCGCAGCTTGCTGTACTTATCCCCGATTCTTTACGAAGCTTCCAAGATTTCAGCAGATATCAAGCGATACGAAGTCATCAATCCAATCTTCTATCTCCTCGATTCATGGTCACGCGTCATGGTGCATGCACAAGCACCGCACCCACGCGCATTACTTCATGCGACTCTCTTTGCGCTTACGATTTTTATCGTCGGCACGTATTTCTTCCTATCGAGGGAGCGTGATTTCGCTGTCCGACTTTAGCCACGATCACACAAGAGGCTCTATCGCCGTCTCAGTTCAGGATCTTGCACTGACGTACACAACTTCAATTGATAAAAAGCCAACTCTTAAGGCGCGCCTCAAATCTCTCGGGCGCGGCAAGAAGCACACTCGCACTGTTCAAGCTCTCAGTGAAGTAACGCTCGACGTACATTACGGAACCGTTCTAGGAATCATCGGCTCAAACGGTGCAGGTAAATCTTCATTGATGCGCGTTATCTCTGGCATCGTGCCGCCTACAAAGGGTCGAGTCGAAGTCTATGGAAGCGTCTCCACTCTTCTCGCTCTCGGCGTTGGATTCAATCCATCGATGACAGGTCGTGAAAACGTTTATCTTGGCGGCTTAGCAGCAGGAATGTCTCGCACAGAGATTGATGAGAAGTTCGAGGCGATTGCGGCATTTTCAGAGCTTGGAGAGGCCATCGATGCGCCGATGCGCACATATTCATCAGGTATGTATGCGCGTCTAGCCTTTTCTGTTGCAGCGATCGTTGAGCCAGATATTTTGATTGTCGATGAAGCGCTCAGCACTGGCGATGCCAAGTTTAAAGAGAAGTCACTTAATCGCATGAAAGAACTTCGCACTGCAGACCGCGCACTGATTCTTGTCAGCCATGCACTTGCAACTATTGAGGATCTCTGCAATGAAGTCATCTGGCTCAATAAGGGAAAATTGATGGCACGTGGCAAGCCCGCAGAAGTCATCGCCGAGTATCAGAAATTCATGAATGTTGGAAAGAGCGCATCTTCCGATGAGGACGTTTAAGCGATTTACTCCGATTATCTGTGCAGTCCTTGCTCTGCACTTTTTACCAACCGCATCAGCATCTGAAGTTCCTGCAACATTTAGCTTCACTGGAGCCGGTTACGGACATGGCGTTGGCATGAGCCAAATAGGGGCAAAGGCTCGCGCGGTTGCAGGTGAGAGTGCGACCGCAATCTTGAAGTATTACTATAAAAATGTTGAGGTTCTTCCAGTTGTAGATACCGCAACAATTCGCGTCAACATTGGTCATGCACTCAAGAGCGCAACTCTGGCAACAACATCTATCGGAACAACAATTCAAGCTTTTGCCGGTGAAACTCAGACAGGTGTCATCGCCAGCAAGCGCAAGATTACTTTTACAATTTCACCAGATCTCAAAACCATTCAAGGCTATAACTCGCCACTTGTAACTGTGCAGTGGAGCGGGGGAGTCAATCCCGTAATTAACTTTGGTAAAGACCGATTTAGATATGGTTATATACAAATTAAAGTCGTAAGAGGCGCCCTTGAAGTCACCAATTCTTTGTCGCTTCATGATGAGTACCTCCTTGGCATAAGCGAAATTGCATCCAATTGGCCTGCAGCTGTTCTGGAGGCACAAACAATTGCATCTCGCAGCTATGCGCTTTCAAAGATGGGTAGCATCAAAGCGTCGTGCGATTGTCATCTCTACGCACATATCGCAGATCAAAACTTTGTGGGCTACGCAAAAGAATCTGAGGCAAAGATTGGTCAACTGTGGCGCGCTGCGGTGCTTCGCACAGTCGTTGATTCATCCACGGGGCTGGCAATTCTCAGCGGAGGGAAGCCAATTCAGGCATATTTCTTCTCTTCATCAGGTGGTGCAACCCAAACAACTGCGGATGCTTGGGGCGGTCCGACGAGTTACACCCAATCAGTCTCTGATACGGCAAGCGTGGATGTAAAACTCAATCCGCGATTTGCATCATGGAAAGCATCAACAACTCAGCAATTGGTAGCAACAGCATTTAGCCTTCCTAATGTTGCGACCTTAGAGATTGTTGCGCGCAATAGCGCGGGAGCTGTAACGTGGATTAAAGGAACAAGCACTGAAGGTCTATCAAAGATTCTTCGTGGAGATACTTTTAGAAGTCGGGTGAAGTTGCCTTCACCGTGGTTTACACCCGCTAGTTAGCGTGAAGGACTGAGTTCAGTCCGCCCCATGTACCAGTGCGCAATACTGCTTCAAGTCCACCAGTAAGTGAGTTGCGGCGGAACAAGAGGTCATGTGCGCCAGAGAGAGTTCCAGCCTTTACAACCTGACCATCTGGAAGAGTTACCTTCGCAGCTGCAGTGATGTATGTGCCAGCTTCAATGACACAGTTGTTGCCAAGAGAAATTCCAAGTCCAGAGTTAGCACCAAGCAGGCACTTTTCGCCGATAGAGATTACTTCCTTGCCGCCACCACTGAGTGTTCCCATAATGGATGCACCGCCACCAACATCTGTTCCATCGCCTACAACAACACCAGCTGAGATGCGTCCTTCAACCATTGATGCACCGAGGGTCCCGGCATTAAAGTTAACGAATCCTTCATGCATGATTGTTGTGCCAGATGCGAGATGAGCGCCGAGGCGAACGCGATCAGCATCTGCGATACGCACACCAGATGGAATTACATAATCGACCATACGTGGGAACTTATCAACGCTATAAACAGTGACTGTTCCGTACTTTGCCTTCAAGCGAGCTCGAGTGAGTTCAAAGCCTTCAACCGCACATGGTCCGACAGAAGTCCATACAACGTTTGCTAGAAGCCCAAAGATTCCATCAAGTGATTGTCCATGTGGCTTTACAAGTCGATGTGAGAGTAGGTGAAGTCGGAGGTATGCATCTTTAGCATCTGCAGGTGCCTTTGTGAGATCAATTTCGATTGAGACAACTTCGCGAGTGACGCCACGATCAGCATCTGCGACAGCAAGTGCAGTTAACTCTGCATCAGGTGTGCCTGTAAGAGCTCCGAGTGCTGGAACTGGAAACCAGACATCGAGAACAGTTGTACCTGAGAGCGTTGCAATTCCATGACCGTGCGCAAGAGTCGACATAGGAGGAAGAATACTGGCTTCACGCGTATCCTTTCGCACATGCGAATCGCCGTGTATTGCTCTTCATCACCCACAATTGATCCCAAGTTCATAGACCTTTCTTTTGAACTCGGTGCAGCAATTGCTGAATCTGGTGCAGAGCTTGTATCTGGCGGAGGTCACATCTCTTCGATGGGAGCAATCTCGCGGGGTGCCCGCAGTAAGGGTGGCAAGACCATCGGCATCATCCCTCAGAAATTGGTCGATATTGAATTTGCAGATCACGATAGCGATGAACTTGTTGTTGTTGACACGATGCGCACTCGCAAAGCAAAAATTGAAGAACTCGCAGATGCATTTATCGCACTTCCCGGAGGTCTCGGCACTCTTGAAGAGCTCATAGAGATATGGGTGGGGCGCTATCTTGGTTTTCACAATAAACCAATTGTGATCCTTGATCCTTATGGTGTTTATGCAAAGTTGCACGATCTCGTCGTTGATCTAGAAGATCAAGAATTTGTGAAGCCAGGAATGCGCGAACTAGTTCTGTGGGCTACAACAATTGAAGAAACTCTCGAATTCATTAAGAGCCATAATGCGCAGTAACTCATTAGCGCTCTCGCAACTCATCAACGCTCCTGCTGAAAAAGTGTGGAGCTCAATTGCTGACTGGGAAGGTCAGAGCAAGTGGATGCTGCAGACAAAAGTTATTCGCACGAGTGAAATCTCCGAAGGTGTTGGTGTCACAATCGAAGCATTCACTGGCCCGTTACACCGTTCTTACCCACGCTTTAAATTTCTTGGCCTCGTTGATTTAATGAAGGTCACTGCATGGGATCCGCCACGCCGTTGCGATGTCATTCATTATGGAAAAGTTTTGAAAGGTTCTGGCACTTTCGAGGTCATTGCACTCGATAACGAACACACCTCTTTTCAATGGTCAGAAGAGGTCATTGCTCCCTGGCTGCTATTTATTCTGATCAAGCCCTTTATCTGGGTGGGAGTAAAGATTTCTCTCGCCCGTTTTGCTCGTCTTCTGGAGTAATCTCTATCCCTATGAGCGCCCATCAGACAATTGCAGAGTTGCTTTCTTCTCTGCCTGAGGAAGAGCGCATCATTTTGACTCTTCACTATCTCCGAGGAAAGAGCCCGGGCGATATTGCAGCCCTACTCGCTGTTCCAGAACGCTCGGTTTTAGTCGTTATTGAATCCGGAAAACGGCGTATTTCCGCACACTTGGGGCTCTAAAAGCACCTTTCTCGATTTCCATTACAGGGGTTCAATGCGGGATACTTATCCCATGGCAGCAATGAAACCCCGCACTGGTGATGGCCCAATGGAAGTAACAAAGGAAGCTCGCTCCCTAGTTATGCGAATTCCACTCGAAGGCGGAGGACGCCTCGTGGTTGAGCTCAATCCTCAGGAGGCAAATAACCTCAGCGCAGCTCTTGAAGCCGCAGTAGCCCTCATTAAAAAGTAAGGGTCTTGAAAAATTCTTTACTCTGTCACCCCTGAGCTCGATTCTCTCCTCGGCGGCGATGTTCTTGCGTTGGGTTTTATTAAGAATGCAGAAGATGAAATCTCTTTCGTAGGAAAGTCTTCCCTTATTTCAGCAATCGAAAAGTTCTTTGAAATCAATCTTCTCGATGAAGTTGCATTCTTCTCACCTTCTGCAAAGGCTGGGGAACTCTTTGAGGTTCCGGTCCTTCATGAAGATACCGAGATGGATCGACTCTATTTAGTGGGCCTTGGGGATCAGTCACTCAAAGATTTCCGAGCAGCTGGTGCTGCCCTAGGTCGCAAGGTCCGTGGCAAGGCACTCAACCTCATCTCACTATTGCCAAACAAAAAGGCAGAGGTCAAGGCACATGCAATTTCGATTGTTCTTGGTGCGTATACCTGGAACCTCAAGACGACCGCGCCTGCTGAGATTCCTACATTCTCGATCGCGACCAATGAATCAGGGGCGCTTGAAGAAGCTAATGCAATTGCTCAAGCTCTCGTTAACACTCGCGATCTAATTCATACACCTTCAAATATCAAGACTCCGCTCTGGATGGCTCAAGAAGCTAAGAAGATTGCTGATGCAAAGGGACTTTCCATTAAAGTTCTTGCAGGAAAAGAACTCGCACAATTTGGTGGACTCGTCGCAGTCGGAATGTCTTCACCAAAGCCTGGCCCACGTTTTATCGAAATCTCATATGTGCCTAAGAAGATTTCGAAATCAAAGGTAAAAGGTGCGTCAGCACTTCCTCACGTTGTCATTGTTGGCAAGGGAATCACCTATGACACCGGTGGCGTTTCGCTGAAGCGTCCTTACGACATGATGGTGGCAATGAAGAGCGATATGGCAGGTTCTGCTGCAGCTCTCGGTGCAATCAGCGCAATTGCAGATCTTCAACCCAATATTCGTGTAACCGTTTTAATGATGTGTGCAGAGAACGCGCTCTCTGGAACATCGCAACGACCATCGGACATCATCACTCAATACGGTGGAACAACCGTCGAAATCATTAATACCGATGCAGAAGGTCGACTTGTCCTCGCAGATGGTTTGGCTTACGCAGATAAGAACCTAGACCCTGACTATCTCGTCGATATCGCAACGTTGACCGGTGCTGCAACGCTCGGCCTAGGTCGTCACTATGCAGCGATGTACACGCGCGATAACAAATTAGCTGCTCAGCTCAGCGCAGTAGGTGAAGCTTCCGGAGAACGCGTCTGGCATATGCCACTCGTCGATGATTATGCAGATTCACTCGAAAGCGATGTCGCCGATCTCAACCATGCAGCGGATAAGCACGATTACTCTGCAGGGTCTGTGACAGCTGCTCTCTATCTCGAGCACTTTGTTGGCGATCGCAAATGGGTACACCTTGATATTGCAGGAACAGCTCGTAGCGAAGCCGATTCAGGAGAAAATCCAAAGGGCGGAACCGGATATGGCGTCCGTTTGCTCGTTGATTGGATATTGTCGCTCTCATGATTACTGATCCGCATTCCTATGCAGAAGGATTTCAGCCTGAGGATGCGATCAAGCTCGCAGCTCGTGCACGGGGAGTCGAAATTGGAACTCGTGATGTCACTCAAGGCGCTGGTGCTTATCTCGCATTCTTAGCTCAGCTCCTCAAAGCGCAATCTGTTGTCGAAGTTGGAACAGGTTCTGGAGTTGGGTCCCTTTGGCTTCTCGATGGAATGTTGAAATCTGGAACCCTCACATCAATCGATGACGAGATGGAACATAGCTCAATCGCAAAGATGGCCTTAGCAGATGCAGAGATTGCACCTTCACGTTTTCGTTTGATTACAAATCCGGTGATGGAAGTAATGACAAAGCTGACAGATCGCGCATATGACTTGGTAATTTATCGCCACAATCCTGAAGACCTGACTTATGCAATCTCTGAAGGTGCGCGCATCCTTCGAAGCGGTGGAGTCTTCGTTGTAGATAATTTCTTTGGTGGCGGAAAAGTTTCTGACCCTGCTCAACGCGATCCCAAGACCGTTGCGCTACGTGAAGCTGGGAAGGCGCTGAAAGCTGACTCAGATGTCTGGGCTACTTCGCTCATTCCCGTCGGCGATGGTTTGTTACTCGCAACAAAGTTGTAGCAGACTAAGCGCATGAGCAACTTTGGCAGCCAAGGTCCATGGTGGGGTGTTCCAACTTCAACCGGTAAGGCAATCTCACTGCGCAGCGCAATCGTTCTTGCGATTGTTGTCGGTGTTACCGCTGGTGCGTTCGGAGCATCTTCAAGCGGATCGCTCTTTGGTTACTCAACAAAGTTAGTGAAATCAAATTCAACCATCGAGCGTCCTGCAAATTCCGTAGCAGGAATCGCAAAACGAGTACTGCCATCCGTTGTCAGCATAGAAGCTAAAGATGCCGATGGCGGCGCAACAGGTTCTGGCTTTGTTATCTCAAGTGACGGTTACATCCTGACCAACAATCACGTGATCGCTTCTGCTGTAACAAGCGGCGGAACCATTACCGTTCGCCTTCAAGATGGTTCTGCTTTTGAAGCGACAGTTGTTGGCCGCGATTCTTCCTATGACCTCGCTGTTCTGCGAGTAAGTAATCGCTCGCTGCCTGCACTTCAATTCGGAGATAGCGACAAGGTTGCGGTCGGAGATTCAGTTTTAGCAATCGGCTCTCCATTGGGTCTTCAGGGCACAGTGACTCTCGGAATCATCAGCGCGAAAGATCGCGCTGTGACAGCGGGTGAGTCTGCACAAGAAAACTCATTTATCAATGCGCTTCAGACGGATGCTGCAATCAATCCGGGCAACTCGGGAGGCCCGCTTGTAGATTCGACTGGTGCTGTTATCGGCGTTAACTCAGCGATTGCAACTCTGGGGACTTCGCTTGGTTCACAATCAGGATCTATCGGACTTGGTTTTGCAATTCCTATTAATCAAGCTCGCAAGACTGCAGAGCAGTTGATTAAGAATGGCAAGGCAACTTATCCAGTCATCGGCGTCTCTGTTGATATGTCGGTCAGCGGTAAGGGTGCGCAGATTTCTACAAAGAGCACAGCGATTTTAGGTGGGGGACCAGCTTCAAAGGCGGGGCTAAAGCCGGGAGATCTCATTACCGAATTTGATGGACGTGCAATCACAAGTCCTGAAGAGCTCATCGTTGCAGTTCGTTCTCATGATGTTGGAGACTCAGTAATCGTGAAATACACCCGCGATGGCAAGAACTATCAAGCAACGCTCATCCTGACAGCTGGCAAGTAGAGCGATAAGGTACTCGCATGTTCTTCGACTTCGGCGCTGGTGAAATCATCGGCCTTGCAATTCTTGCAATGGTTCTCGTTGGTCCAGATAAGTTGCCTCACTTTGCGGTCGAGGCGGCAAAAGTCGTAAAGAAACTCCGTGGTCTTGCTACAACTGCTACGAACGAGCTTAAAGAGAACCTCGGCCCTGGTTTTGAAGATCTCAAGCCTGCAGATCTCAACCCTAAGACATTTGTGAAGAAGCAGATCGAATCAGCGCTGGATGAAAGTCCTGCAAAGCCAAAGGTTCGCCCTGAGCACAAGATCGACCCTGATCTCCTATGACCCTTTCAGGTCCAGTCTTTGATGCACTCTCCAAGGTCAATGACCCAGAGCTCCACCGTTCCATTACCGAACTTGGAATGGTGCAATCCATCTCTCAGACAGGTGATCGAGTAGATCTCACAATTCTCCTGACAATCTCAGGCTGCCCAATGCGCGATCGCCTTAAGAACGATATTGAAAGCGCAGTAGTTGCGCTTCCCGATGTCGCTTCAGTGCAGATCGAATTTGGCGTCATGAATGAAGAGCAACGTGCAAATATCAAGAAACTTCTTCGAAATGGGCGCGAAGCGTTTATTTCCTTCGCGCAAGCAGATTCACTGACAAGAGTAATCGGTGTGGCTTCAGGCAAAGGTGGAGTCGGAAAATCTTCTCTCACCACAAACTTGGCAGTTGCAGCAGCACAAAAGGGTCTTCGAGTTGGAATCCTCGATGCAGATGTTTACGGACATTCAATTCCTCGCCTGATGGGACTCATTGGTCAAAGACCAACTGCTATTGATCAGATGTTTATTCCACTTGAGGCTTACGGCGTCAAAGTTGTTTCGATGGAGATGTTTAAGCCAGAGCGCTCAGATGCAATTGCATACCGAGGCCCTCTGCTGCACCGCGTGCTCGAGCAGCTTCTCTCTGATGCATATTGGGGAGATCTCGATATCCTCTTTATTGATCTTCCACCCGGAACCGGCGACCTTGCAATCTCTCTTGGTCAGTTGATTCCAACTTCGGAAATTCTTGTTATCACGACACCACAAGTCGCAGCAGCGGAAGTTGCAGAGCGCGCAGGTCGCATCGCACACCAGATTCATCAACGAGTGATTGGCGTAATTGAAAATATGTCAGCCATCTCTTGCCCTAAGTGCGGTGAAGAGATGGCGCTCTTCGGTGAAGGTGGGGGAGAAGAGACCTCTAAGCGTCTAACGACACTCGTAGGCGCAGATGTACCTTTGATGGGCAAGGTGCCATTTAATGTTGATCTACGTGAAGGTGGAGATCAAGGTGCACCTGTTGTAGTCAGCGCACCTGAGAGCGCAAGCGCTCAGGCAATTTCAGCGATTGTAGATAAGTTAGTGATTCGCCAAGGATCTTTACTTGGAGTCAGACTCGGGCTTGCGTAGCTCTTCGATAATTTCTTTGGCAACATCTTGAAGTTCGCTGCGCACATAATCACGTGTTGAAACATCTCCCAAAGCGATACGCAAGCTCGCAAGTTCGCGGGTGAGATATTCAGTATCCGCGATATTGCGATCTCCGCGAGCACGATCTTCATTGAGAGCAATGCGATCTCTATCGGCCTGGCGATTCTGCGCTAACAAAATCAATGGCGCAGCATATGAGGCTTGCAGCGAGAGAATTAAGGTCAAGAAGATAAATGGGTATTTATCCCAACGGAGATGTTCTGGAGCAACAACATTCCAAAGAACCCAACCGAAGACAAAGATTGTCATGTAGACCAAGAAGCGTGCAGTTCCCAAGAAACGAGCAAAGCGCTCTGAGAGACGTCCGAATGCTTCGGGATCGTAATTTGCACGAAGGGAGCGACGAGTCTCGCGTGGTGTATCTAATCCATTGTTACGTGCCATCGTTACACCTCCTCAGCAAAGCTAGTATCAATATTCTCAAGGGCAGCAGTAGTCGCGGCAGAGTCACGGTGATCGTGACGCCAGTTGTCAGGCAACAAGTGGTCAAGCACGTCATCGACAGTCACTGCTCCCAGCAAACGTTCATTGGCATCAATAACTGGAAGTGAGAGCAAGTTGTAGCTCGCCAAGTATGAAGCAACTTCGTGCAAGGTTGCGTCGGGATTTACGCCCTGAGTATTGGTGTCCACGATCGAACCGAGAAGAGTTGAAGGCGGTTCGCGAAGTAAGCGTTGGTAGTGCACCATTCCAATGAAGCGACCTGTAGGCGTTTCTAGCGGTTGGCGACAGATAAAAACTTGTGAAGCTAACGCAGGAGAGAGCTCGCTCTTACGTACTGCAGCTAGTGCATCTGCAACCGAGTAATCCGCAGACATCACGATTGGCTCGGTTGTCATCATTCCACCAGCCGAATAATCTTCATAAGTCATCAGACGCAGAACATCCTCAGCATCTTCAGGGTCCATAAGCTCAATGAGCTCTTGAGCACGCTCTTCACCGATTTCACGGAGCAAGTCGGCAGCGTCATCTGGATCCATCTCTTCCAGGACATCTGCAGCACGTTCGCCTTCAAGTTCTGCAAGGAGAGCAACACGCTCTTGCTCATCCATCTCTTCAATAACATCTGCAAGTCGTTCATCATCGAGTGCACGTGCAACTTCAACCCTGCGCTTAGGGGAGAGGTCCTGAATCACTGTTGCAAGGTCAGCTGCGCGAAGCGTGCTGAGAGTTGCGAGAAGATTTGTTGCGCCTTGATTAGTTTCATGACTTGAAAAACCTGTGAGCTCTTCCCATGCAACCGTCGATGTCGCACCCTTTCGGCGAAGGCCGCTTCCTTTACGCATGATATGAACTTTATTGATGAGCCAATCTCCATTACGAGTCAGCTCCATTCCCATATCTTCAACAACAACTGCTTCGCCACTTTCGACGATGGTGATAGATCGATCTAATAGATCACCGAGAACAAGAATTTCACCTGCACGGGTTTCGAAGCGCCGCATATTGAGCAAGCCTGTGATGACAACAGCACCAGATTCGATTGAAGTTACGCGGGTGATAGGCACAAAGACGCGACGACGAAGTGGAACTTCGACAACTAATCCGAGGATGCGTGGTGGCTGGTTATTAGAACGAAGGGTCGCCACAGCATCGCGCACCTTGCCGACTGGATCACCATTTGGGTCGAAAACAGCTGTACCTGCAAGGCGGGCGAGGAATACTCGATTCATTCCATTTCCGCTCACGAGCCAAGGGTATCGGCTACGTTACGTACATGACTTCCACTTCCGGGCCAGCACGCGTGAACTCCGCGATAACAGATATGCCGGGCAAGTCAGATCTAGTGAGATTAGGGGTCGGAATCCTTGGAATTGGCTCATCGGGGCCACTTATCGCCTTGAGCACTATGCCGATTCTGTCTTTGATCTTCTGGCGCAATCTTGGTGGGGCTCTTGCGACCGCTCCTTTTGCGCTCAAACACTCACTTGATAGACGAGGAGTGAAATGGTCGCTCGCTGCAGGGGTCGTATTGGCGCTGCACTTTATTGGATTCTTTATGGCAATGCGCATGACCAGCGTTGCAGCAGGAACTGCTCTCGTCGCACTTCAACCAATCTTTGCATCCATCTTTATCAAAGTAACAGGTGGACATATTCCATCTAAAGCATGGCTTGGAATGGCAATCTCCTTTATCGGCGTTCTTCTCATCTCCGGAATCGACTTCTCTCTCGATAGAAAGTCATTCATGGGCGATGTTGCTGCGATTATCTCTGCAGCTCTCGCTGCTCTTTATGTAATGTGGGGATCTAAGGCGCAAGAAACACTTGAGACCGCGAGCTACACCTCAATCTGCTATGCAATGTGTGCCATTACCGCGCTTCCCATTGCACTTGTCGGCGGCTACCAGGTCTGGGGTTTTCCTTCTCGCGAGTGGTGGGTACTTCTCGCACTGATTGCTGGTGCACAAATTCTTGGACATTCAATGTTTAACTCAGCTCTCAAGAGAGTCTCACCAGCCGTTGTCTCTCTCATCGTCTTCTTTGAAGTTCCCGTCGCTGCAATCCTTGCCAAGATTTTTACCATTGGTAATCAACCATCAGGGGCGATCATTCCCGGAATAATTCTGATTCTTGGAGGATGCACCCTTGTAGTCCTGCGTACTCGACCAAGTAAAGAGCAGGTGGATGCATTGGTGAACGAATGATTGATTTACATGCACATACAACTTGCAGTGACGGAACCGATACACCGCTTGCATTAGTAAAGAAAGCAGCTGCATCAGGAATCACCGTGTTGGGCGTTACCGATCATGACTCAACTTCGGGCTGGACTGAAGCAACGAGCGCCCTTCATGGCAATTTGCAATTAGCCCTTGGTGCAGAAGTCTCTTGTCTCACAACTGATGGAATTAGCGTTCATATGTTGGGCCTGCTCTTTGATGGCGAAAATCAGGCACTTCAGAAGTTACTCTCTGACTCTCGCGATACGCGTATTCCTCGTATGAAGAAGATGATTGAGAATCTCCAAGCTGCTGGATATGAAATCTCGCTAGAAGATGTACAGGCTGCAACTCCAGACGGTGCAACAGTCGGTCGCCCACACTTGGCCGATGCGCTTGTGGCAAAGAAGATTGTGAAGAGCCGTGATGAAGCATTCACCGATCTCTTACATAACGATTCGCCCTTCTATGTCTCTCACTTTGCGCCAACGCCTGAAGATGCAATCAAGGCGATTCGCGTTGCAGGGGGAGTAGCTGTGATTGCTCACCCTTTTGCATCACGTAGAGGTCAAACGCTTGATGCAAATGCTTTTGCACCATTAGTTGCCGCAGGGCTCAATGGAATCGAAGTTTTTCATCGGGATCAGAGCGCTGATGAACGCTCACAACTTCTCGCTGTTGCATCGGAATTAGGGCTGGTCGTCACCGGCTCGAGCGACTATCACGGAACGGGAAAACTCAACCAACTTGGAGAGAACACCACTACTCAGGCAGAATGGGAGCGCCTCGAATCCATGGCCAATCAACGAAGGGTCGTCTCTCGATGAAGACAGTTAGTGCACTTACATTTGCAGTGCAGTCCTTTGTCACTTTGCTTGTGATCTTTGATCCACCAGGGGCAACTCCAATCTTTCTTGCGCTCGTCTCAGATAAGAGCCAGCGCGAACGCACACGTCTTGCATGGCAAGCAGCCGGCGTCTCGCTCTTCGTCATCGCCACATTTGCACTCTTCGGTCGCTTTATCTTGGATTATATGAATGTCTCGATTGAAGCGTTGCAAGCAGCCGGCGGATTGCTCTTGCTCTATGTATCACTTGAATTGCTGACAGGTAAGGGCAATGAAGTCGCTACTGAAGGCACCAACATTGGAATGGTTCCGCTTGGAACGCCACTTCTTGCAGGACCTGGTGCCATCGTTGCCACGATGATCTTCGTGCAGCAAGCAAATACTCCACAGCGCATTAGCGGTCTAGTAATTGCAATCGTTGCAGTGCACTTGATTATTGGCTTAATCTTGATGACTTCAACGCATGTATTGAAGTTAATTAAGGAGTCCGGAGTTACGCTATTGGCGCGTATTGCAGGTCTCTTGCTTGCTGCAATTGCGGTTCAGATGCTGGCAGATGCGATAAAGGTTCTTTCGAACTCTTAATCCTGTGCGATGCGTTTGGTGCGAGTACGCACTCGAGCTGTCTTCTCGCGCGGAGCCTCTTTCTTTACAGGCTTCTCTGCTTTAGGAGCAGCTTCTGACTTCTTTGCCACAACCATACGACCAGATGCATCATTCGGAATATCGAGCGCCTCAAAGAAGTGAGGAGATGATGAATATGTCTCAAGTGGTTCTGGTAGACCGAGTTCGAGAGCGGTATCGATCATCTTCCAACGTGCCAGTTCATCCCAATCAACAAAGGTGACTGCGATTCCATCGGCACCAGCACGTGCTGTACGACCAATGCGGTGTACGTAAGTCTTCTCATCTTCAGGGCACTGGTAATTAATAACGTGGGTAATGCCGTCTACATCGATACCGCGAGCAGCGACATCAGTTGCGATAAGAACATCTCGCTTATTTGATTTAAAGTCATTGAGCGCTTTTTCGCGTGCATTTTGACCTAGATCTCCATGGATAGAAGCTGCGCGGAATCCACGCTCCATCAAATCATCAGCGGTCTTTTGTGCTGTGCGCTTTGTGCGACAGAAAACAATTGTTGGACCGCGATCATTAGCCTGAAGGATTCGGGCAAGCATCTCAATCTTGTCGAGAGCGTGCGCACGGAATACATGCTGCTTAATGCGAGCGACTACACGTCCTTCATCTTGGGAATCCTGGGTACGAATATGTACTGGCTGATTCATAAAGCGACGGGCAAGAGCGATGATGTCGCCAGGCATTGTTGCTGAAAAGAGCATTGTCTGCGTGCGAGCAGGCGTAGATGAGAAGATTTTCTCTACGTCGGGCAAGAAGCCGAGGTCGAGCATTTCATCTGCCTCATCGAGAACAACGCGAGAGACCTTTTTGAGCTTGAGCTTTCCCTGGCGGTACAAATCCAAGAGGCGACCAGGTGTACCAACAACGATCTCAACTCCTGATTCGAGAGCTTCAATCTGTGGCTCAAATGCTCGACCACCATAAACAGCTAGGGTGCGAATACCGCGATTATGCGAAAGCTCTTCAATATCTTTCGTGACCTGCACGCAGAGTTCGCGAGTGGGAACAACGATGAGAACTTGCGGTGCACCCTGTGCTTCAAGTGTTGCCCACTCTGCATCATTGGGAGCAATAACGCGTTCGATAACTGGGATGCTAAATGCAAGAGTCTTGCCTGTACCGGTCTTTGCCTGTCCGATGACGTCGCCATCAGAAAGTGCAATAGGAAGCACCATCTCTTGAATCGCGAAGGGAGCGGTAAATCCGTGGAGATGAAGTGCGTCGATAGTCTCTTTACGAAGAGGTAGATCGGAAAATGTTGTGGTCACTTAATTAGCGCCGAAACCGACGCGACGTTCGACTGGCTCACCGATTTCGATATATCCAATCTTTGCCGCAGGAACCACGATTTCGTGGCCACGGATATCGGTCAAGATAAGAGGAGTATTTCCAGCGAGAGCTGCAGTAACTGCGCTCTTGATATCAGCTGGGGTTGAAGGGCACTCAAAAGAGAGTTCGCTAGCAACATCTGTTACAGCGATACGTACCTGTGATGATTTTTCGTTCTTCTTGGTGCTCATGTTTCTATTCTATTGGTTAGAGCTCAGTGCGGGGAAATCCAGAGATTCCACGCCACATGAGGTTCTCAACAAGATCCATCGCCTGCTGCCGGGTGAGCTTGCTATCGCGCTCGAGCCAATGACGTGCAGTGACCTGGGCATATCCAATGAGTCCAACACCGAGAAGCATTGCCGCCTCTTTTGGAAGACCAGTGTCATTAGAGATGACGCCACTCACGGCTGCTGCGCAGTCGTATGTCATTCTGCTAAGACGTTCATGAACCTGGGGTTCAACGCTCATATCGCTCTCGAAGAGGAGGCGGAATGCTTCGCCTTCATTTTCGATAAAGCTGAAATAAGCATCGATAGTTGCGTGCACTCGGAGAGCATTGTCAGGAGTGGATGAGATCGCTTTCTGAATTTCATAGACCAATGAATCAATATGAAGATCGAGAACAGCTAAGTACAAATCTAATTTTGATGGGAAGTGCTGATACAAAACAGGTTTGCTGACACTTGCACGATCGGCAATTTCATCCATCGCAGCTGAGTGATATCCAGCGGCGGTAAAGACCTCGAGGGCTGCACTTAAAAGAATTGCACGGCGCTCATCGCGAGGAAGACGTGTCTTTTCAGCACGCGAAGCATTTGCATCTGTAGTACTCATCGCGCGAATCGTACTGGTATTGGGCGCCAATTGGCGAGGGCGAGAGCTGTACGGCAGAATTACCGCATGAAGACCCCACCGTTAGTTTCTCCCGGCCCAGCTCTCACAGTCGATGAGGTGCGTCGTTATAGCCGCCACCTCATCATTCCTGATGTGGCGATGGCAGGACAGCAGCGCATGATGAATGCAAAAGTTCTATGCGTTGGTGCAGGCGGTCTCGGTTCACCAGCTTTGATGTATCTCGCTGCTGCAGGAATCGGAACTCTCGGAATAGTCGAGTTCGATACTGTCGATGAATCCAATTTGCAACGTCAGATCATTCACGGTCAATCTGATGTCGGAAAGAGCAAGGCGCAATCTGCGCGAGAGAAAATTGCAGAGATCAACCCATACGTAAAAGTTATTACACATGAAACACGTCTAGATAATTCCAATGTGCTCGAGCTCTTTGCACAGTACGACATCATCGTCGACGGCACAGATAACTTTGCAACTCGATATTTAGTAAACGATGCATGCGTACTTCTCAAGAAGCCTTACGTGTGGGGTTCTATCTATCGCTTCGATGGACAGGCGAGCGTCTTCTGGGCTGAGTACGGTCCTTGCTATCGCTGCTTGTATCCAGAACCTCCACCTCCAGGAATGGTTCCAAGCTGCGCCGAAGGCGGCGTACTTGGCGTTCTTTGTGCAACTATCGGTTCTATCCAGACAACTGAGGCAATCAAAGTTCTTACCGGTGTTGGAGAGTCACTTATTGGCTCCTTGATGATCTACGACGCTCTTGAAATGAATTTCCGAAAGGTAAAGATTCGCAAGGATCCGAACTGCCCAATTTGCAGCGAGAATCCTCGTCAAAGAGCGCTCCTTCCAGATTATGAAGCATTCTGCGGAACTCTCTCTGATGCTGCCCAAGAAGCGAGCACTGGATCGACAATTACAGTCCAAGAGCTGAAGTCGAAGATGGATAACAAAGAAGATTTCTATCTCATCGATGTTCGCGAACCAAGTGAATACGAGATTGTCAGTATTCCTGGGGCACATTTGATTCCGAAGCAAGGTTTCATCGATGGCAGTGCACTCGCAACGCTTCCCCAAGATAAGCCCATCATCTTGCACTGCAAAGGTGGAGTCAGGTCGGCCGAGTGCCTTGCAATTCTTAAGAGCGCAGGTTTTGCAGATGCTTCACATGTTGCAGGTGGAGTCATCGCATGGGCAAAGCAGATCGATACTTCACTACCGGTGTACTGATGAAAGATAGCTACCAGGGCTATCGAGTCCTTCTGGTGCATGCACACCCAGATGATGAAACCATCAACAATGGTGCAACGATGGCGATGTATGCAGCCCTCGGCGCACAGGTCACTCTTGTTACCTGTACCCGTGGCGAAGAAGGTGAAGTTCTCGTAGAAGAGCACTCTCATAAAGCTGCAGCCCATGATGACTTATTAGGCGATCACCGCGTCATCGAACTTGCTGATGCAATGAAGGCTCTCGGCGTCGTTGACCACCGTTTCTTGGGTGAGCCAAGTAAGAAGTATCGCGACAGCGGAATGATGGGAACAGAACCCAATAATCGCCCTGATTGCTTCTGGCAGGCAGATCTCTCAATCGCAGCTGCAGAACTAGCTGTGATTATTGATGAGGTAAAGCCTCATGTTTTGATCACTTACGATGAATTCGGCGGATACGGCCACCCTGATCACATCCAAGCTCATCGTGTTGCAATGGCTGGCGCGGAGAAGAGCGAGTGGAAGATCCAGAAGATTTACTGGAATGTCATGCCACGTTCAGTCATCCAAGAGGGCATCGACGCAATGAAAGAGCTCGGCTCTGATTTCTTTGGAGCTGAAAGCGCAGATGACCTTCCATTCTGCAAGGATGATTCATTTGTTACCGCGCACATCGACGGCAATGCTTATGTAGAACAGAAGATGGCTGCGATGCGCGCGCATGCAACACAAATTGCAGTTGATGGTCCCTTTTTTGCGCTCTCTAATAACTTGGGATTGCAAGTGTGGGGAAACGAGTACTACACACTCGTTCAAGGTGAGAAGTCTGAGCCTTTTGATTCACATGGGCGTGAGAGCGATCTCTTCGCAGGAGTGGTTCTCTAGGTGCGCTTTCTCATCTCACTTCTATGGGGTGGTGCATCAGGCATAGTTGCCGTTTTGCTTCATCAAAGTCTGCCTCCGGTAGGCGTGATCGCAGGAATTACTCTTACATACATTTCTATCTGGCTAGTTGGTCGCAACTTCCATCGACGCATTTACAAGTGGATTGCAGCATTGGGATGGATAGCAGTTATTTTGCGCGCCTCTATCTTTGGCGTTGGAGAAGAGCTACTCGTGCAAGCTGACGGCGTAGGTTCTGCCCTCTTGATGATTGGCACAATTACTGCACTTGCAGCAGTGGCAGCTCGAATCTAGCCTTTAATCGTCCAGCTCTGTCCATCTTTGCTGTCTCGCACATCAACTTTCATTGCAGCAAGGGCATCACGAATACGATCGCTCTCGCTCCAATTTCCGGCAAGACGTGCCGCTGCACGATCCTCCAAAAGACTTTCCGCCTCTGCGCTTAACTCTGTCGATGGCTTGCGGTCAAGGTCGAGACCGAGGACTAGATCGGCATAAAGGAAAATGGCTCGCTTATCTTGTGCGCCAATCGAAGAATCTTTTTCAATTGCTCGCAATCGCAGAATGGCTTTTGGAGTATCGAGATCGTTCATGAAGTGCGAGTAAATTTCTTCATCACGTTTAAGTTCGTCACCAGAACCCCACTGAGCCACCAACTCTCGCCATCTCTTCAGAGTCGAATGCGCTGCTGAGATGTTCTGCCATGTCATATCGATTTGAGATCTGTAACGATTTTCCAGGAGCGCAAGGCGCAGTGCTAGTGGATCAAAACCTTTGGCTGAGATATCGCTGACAAGAATGACATTTCCGGAGCTTTTCGCCATCTTCTTGCCCTCAAAGAGCAGATGTTCGCCATGAATCCAATTGCGGACAACTTCCTCGCCTGCAATTGCATTTGTTTGTGCGCGCTCATTCTCATGATGAGGGAAACGAAGATCTATTCCACCGACATGAATATCAACAACAGAGCCGAGAAGAGCAAGCGACATTGCGCTGCACTCGATATGCCACCCAGGAAAACCTGGACCCCAAGGGGAGTCCCAAATCATCTCTGTGCGCTTGCCTGCTAACTTCCAGAGAGCCCAGTCAGCATGAAACTTCTTACCTCCATCGCCTTGATATTCATAGCGATGGCCCGGTTTGAGTGAATCCAACTTATTGCCACTGATATATCCATAATCTTCAACTCGCTGCGCGTCGCAGTAAACGTTGCCGTCGCTGCCTACGTATGCGGCGCCCTTTTCTATAAGGGCTGAAATTGAAGAAATTATCTCTGCGATGTTCTCACTTGCGCGCGGGTAATAATCTGCCGGAAGAATATTGAGTGAGGCGAGATCTCTGTGGTACTTCTCTTCATACCGACGCGCAATATCTAAAGGATCGACAGATTCACGTGCTGCTTCTTCTAAAACTTTATCTCCGCTATCAGATCCGTCGAGATTTTCTGACATGTGTCCAACATCAGTGATGTTGGAGACAACAATAGATTCGGTGCCATTGAGCGATAAGGCGCGGCGAATGAGATCAGTCAGAAGAAAGGTGCGCATATTTCCGATATGCGCATCGCGATAGACAGTAGGTCCACATGCGTATATGCGGACTACATCTCCAGAAATAGTTGCGAGAGCACGTGATGCAGTCTCATAGAGACCGAGCTCCTTATTTGCGAGATTTTTACGATTGAAAACCGGTACTACTCGAAAGTATGCAATCTCAGTTGGATCAAAAGTTGCAGTAGAACCATCACGGCGAATCAGAGTCGTCTCACTCTGTAAAACACCGAGGAGGTCTCGAAATGATTGGCCATCGCGAAGACGGATGGAGACCCGTTCTCCTATCGCGCCAGCAATCTCACCTTCGAAACCCATGACTCAACCATATTCAGCAATTCTCCCTTCCGCATGGTTAGAATTGCCGCCTGCCCGTACCGAAAGAGGAGGCCCACCGTGACCTATGTGATTGCCCAGCCTTGTGTCGATGTGAAAGATAAGTCATGTCGTGAAGAGTGCCCAGTGGATTGCATCTATGAAGGTTCACGCATGCTCTACATCCAGCCAGATGAGTGCGTCGATTGCGGTGCTTGCGAGCCGGTCTGCCCAGTAGAAGCTATCTACTATGAAGATGATGTCCCAGGACAGTGGCAGGACTACAAGAAGATCAATACAGAATTCTTCGTCGAGCTAGGTTCACCTGGCGGAGCATCAAAGGTAGGTCAGACAGGTACTGATCACGCTGATGTAAGCGCTCTTGGGCCACAAACTTCCTGATTTTCCGTGGGATGCGCTGGCACCATATAGCGCAACTGCGAAAGAACATTCTGAAGGGATCATTGATCTCTCTGTGGGAACACCAGTAGATCCCACACCGGAATTTATCCAGCAAGTTCTGAAAGATTCTTCTAACTCTCCCAGCTACCCAGTAACCATGGGAACGCCTGAACTTCGTGCAGCAATTACACAATGGGCAAAAGATAATCTTGGAGCAATTGGCGACTTTGGCGTCTTGCCACTGATCGGTTCTAAAGAGTTCGTTGCGTGGCTTCCAACTTTTCTCACATCATCGACTGTTCTCTATCCAGCGGTTGCCTATCCAACTTATTTAGTGGGTGCCATGTTGGCAAAGGCTTCACATACCGCCGTTGATATCGATGCTTCTCAATGGCCGCAGGCAGATCTGGCATGGGTTAATTCACCATCCAATCCAACAGGGCGCGTCCATTCTCAAGCAGAGTACGAAGCTGCAATCAATTGGTCTCGCAAATCAGGGGGAGTACTTGTCTCCGATGAGTGCTATCTCGAATTTGGCAGAGATGTAACTCCAACATCAATTTTGAAATACACCGGTGGAGATAATCGCAATATTCTCGCTGTGCATTCGCTCTCGAAGCGCTCAAACCTTGCCGGGTATCGTGCAGCATTTGTTATAGGTGACCCACAACTTATTGCTGAAATTCTTGAGGTGCGAAAGCACGCAGGCATGATGGTTCCACTTCCCGTACAGAAGGCGATGATTGCAGCCCTTTCGGATTCTGATCATGTTGCTCACCAGCGCGATCTTTATAACTCACGTAAAGCCACACTGATTCCTGCGCTCGAGGCAGCAGGTTTCTCAATCGAATTCTCCAATGCCGGTCTCTATCTCTGGGCAACACGTAATGAAGATTGCTGGGATTCCGTTGCCTGGCTTGCAAAGTTAGGCGTGCTTGCAACCCCAGGCATTTTCTATGGCGATGCAACCCATATCCGCATTGCGATGACAGCTACAGATCAGCAGATTTCGCAGGCTGCTTCTCGTATTCTCGCTGCGGTAAAGTCATAGCTATGGCAGTGGGAATCCTTCTTGTTGGCGGCTTCGGTACACGTCTTAAACCGCTGACATCAGAGTCACCTAAGCCGATGTTGCCTGTTGCAGGTCTTCCCGTAACAGAGCACCAAATTCTTGCAGCGCAGAAAGCTGGAATTCACACACTCGTTTTTGCTACTTCATACCTATCAGAAGTATTTACTCCTTACTTTGGTGATGGATCCAAGTGGGGAATGAAGATTCTCTACGCAGTAGAGAAGGACCCCTTGGGGACAGGCGGCGCAATCCGTAATGCAGCAGAGCTGTTGGATCTCGATGCCCTTGGCGATGAACCTATTGTTGTCTTTAATGGTGATGTTCTCAGTCGCCACTCCATTGCAGATCAAATCAAATTTCATCAAAGCAAATCTGCTGATGCGACTCTCCACCTCATTGAAGTTGAAGATGCTCGAGCATTTGGATGCGTTCCGACAGATTCAGAAAATCGGGTCACAGCATTTTTGGAGAAGATGGATAACCCGATTACTAACTCCATCAATGCAGGTTGTTATGTTTTCAACTCTTCTGTCATCAATCGAATTCCTTTAGGCGAAGTCGTCAGCATTGAGCGAGCAACATTTCCAGATCTTGTTGCAGCAGGTCGTCCGGTCTTTGGTTATAAAGAGCAGGCATATTGGCTTGATGTGGGTACGCCAGCAGCGCTCTTTAAAGGTTCCCGCGATTTAATTGATGGCGACTTCCATGCAATGTCAGGCTGCGAAATAAACCCCACTGCTGTGATCACCGGAAAGAGTTCATTGGGCAAGAATGTGAAGGTAGGTGCCAACGTTCGTATCGAGGATTGCATTATCGGAGATGATGTAGTGATCGAAGATGGCGTAGAAATTTCTCAATGCTTCATCTTTCATAAAACAGTTCTCACATCAGGGCTTCACCAATCGCGCCACTACTTGTCCACTGCGATTTCTGAGCCCATTAATCTGTAAAAAGCTGAAAAACTTCAACTTTTCACCCCGATTTGACCATTTAATAGGGAAACTCGGGGTTGACTTACTGGGATTACATGGGTGTAATTCACTCCTAGAGCGCAGCAATTCATAGCGAATTGCGCCCTAAGGTCCAAGGAGATTCGACGTATGCCGATCCGCCCAGAAGGTTTCTCAACTGGTAAGCCATCAGCCCCCACTGCTGGACCAACCATCCAACTCGCAAATGGCGAGAATATGGAACTCTCATGGCAAGAGCGTTCATTGTGCGCTCAGACCGACCCAGAAGCTTTCTTCCCTGAAAAGGGTGGCTCAACACGTGAAGCCAAGCGTGTCTGCCAATCATGCGATGTCCGCCAGGAGTGCCTCGAATACGCGCTCGCTCACGATGAGCGTTTCGGTATCTGGGGTGGCCTCTCAGAGCGTGAGCGTCGTCGCCTTAAGCGTCGCGCCTAAGGCCTCTTTCACTTTTTGCTCTTGCAAAAGTTAGAGTAATTCCATGACCACCTCACGCATCACAGCACTTCTTGTTGTGCACGATGGTGCGACATGGCTACCTGAGGTTGTCGCCTCTATTACGTCGCAGAGTCGTAACGCCGATCAAATTCTCGCTATCGATACCGGGTCTCAAGATGCATCAGCAAAGCTGCTCAAAGGCGCTCGCATTCCAACCGTCACTCTCGATCGCACGACATCCTTTGGTCAAGCTGTTCAGTACGGCGTCTCTCAACTCCCCGCTCCGATTGAAGGGGTAGAAGAGTGGCTTTGGATTCTCCACGACGACTGCGCTCTCGACCCACACGCCTTAGAAGAACTCACCGCTGCGGTTGCTGATCGCCCCAACATCGTTATGGCTGGTCCTAAATTATTGGGTTGGCATGATCGCACTCACTTATTAGAAGTTGGAATCAGTATCGCCACCAACGGTTCTCGATGGACCGGGCTTGAGCTGCATGAATACGATCAAGGTCAACACGATGGCAATCACGAAGTGCTCTCTGTCAGCACTGCAGGCGCACTCATCCGCCGCGATGTCTTTGAAGAGCTTGGTGGTTTTGATCCCAACCTAGAACTCTTCCGCGATGATGTCGATTTTGGTTGGCGCGTACATGCATCTGGTCACTCGGTGCTTGCGGTCACATCTGCCATTGGATTCCACGCCCAAGCTGCATCCTCTGAGCGACGTGCAATTGATATCGAAGGTGCGCCACTTCATCGTCCGCTCCTTCTTGACCGTCGTAACGCCGCATATGTTCTCCTTGCAAACTCATCGTGGTGGAAGTTGCCGCTCCTAGCTCTACAGCTCATGAGCGGTGCTGCTATTCGTTCGATTGCCTATCTCTTTGCAAAACTTCCTGGGTATTCCAGCGATGAAATTCTTGCAATTGCATCTCTGTTGATTCATCCGGGAGAACTTCTTACAGCTAGAAAAGTTCGTAAGCAGCAACGTTTAGTTTCTTCAGGAATTGTTGGACGCTTTATTCCATCGCGATGGACGCAGGCCAGAAGCGGCTTTAGCCGTCTCGTTGAAAATATTCGAGGAAAAATCTTTCCCGATGATCAAAGCGATCAGGCACCTGTACTGAGCGAACTTGATATTAATGAAGATGAAGAAATCCTTCAGCCACTCAATAACAATATTTGGAAGACAATCTTTGTTAAGCCGCTAGTGATTGCCTCTACTTTCTTGCTAGTGATTACCTTTGGTTGGACTCGACATCGTTGGGGTTCTATCTCGGGAGGTGCATTAGCCACCTCTCCTTCAGGAACCTCAGATATCTGGCAATTTTTTGTGCAGAGCTGGCATGAAGTCGGAATGGGCTCAAATATTGCAGCCCCTGCTTGGGTGCTCTTGGTAGGAATTGGTTCACTTCTTACATTTGGAAGCGTCCCCGCATTTATCTCAATCTTCTTCATCGTTGCGCCATTCTTGGCGTTATGGAGCGCACAGAGATTCCTGAGCAACCTATCTTCCAGCCCCGTCTTGATTGCAGCGGCATCGCTTCTCTATGCGCTCTCGCCAGTGGCGATTTCTTCAGTCAATGGTGGCCACCTTGGAGTCGTTGCTCTTGTGATTCTTCTTCCCATCTTTCTCGCTCACTTGGGTAACTGGAGCGCTATTGAAAATCGCTCCATTCGAAACCTCTTTGCAATTTCGCTCTTTATTTGGGTGCTTCAGACTCTCAACCCTTCTCTGATTCTCATCCTAATTCTGGGCTCGCTGTATTACATTGCACGCGATTATTTAGCTGCTGATAAGAATTATCGAGATCCGCTCTTTCTCACTCGTTTAGGTCGACGTTCAATCATCCTTTTCACTCCATTGATTCTCGCCCTGCCAACATCTCTTACGTACATCATTCACCCATCTCGAACTCTTTTAGAGATTGGAATCATGCAGCCAGGAGGCGGCGGAAACCTTGCGCTGCTTGCAAATCCTGGTGGAGCTGGCTCGCTTCCTTGGTGGTCGATTAGCCCAATCTCGATCCTCCTTGTCGTTACATATTTCTCGACCACAAAGGCGCGCGAATACTCCACTTATGGAATCGGATTTTTACTCTTCGGCGCTCTTACCGCCTCGCTTCAAGTCACCGGAAATGGTTCGTCGAGTCGTGAATACGTATTTGCTGGAGCTTTCATTGCAATTGCTACAGCCCTCTCAGTGAGTGCCACTGTCATAATGTTTGATGACGTTCGTTCTCGCCTTGAAAGCTCGCACTTTAATTATCAACATATCGCAGTAGGACTTGTGATCTTAATCAGCGCAACTTATAGCGTGACTTCATCCCTTTGGGTCTTCTCTGCTGGAGCTGCATCGCCCGTTCAAAGAAAAGCAGAACCAGTACTTCCTGCCTTTCTTGCTATTGAAGATGGTGCAAAGACGCTAGTGATTCGATCTATCGAAGAAGATGATCGCCGTGCACTTGCTTATTACATTGCACGCGGGGGAGAAGTAACACTTGGTCAGCCAGATGTTGCTATTGAGAATGCGCCACTCATTACTCATGCCGTTGAAGGTCTTATCGATAACACCGGAGTAGGTAGTTCAAAGACTTTTGCATCATTCGGTATCAAATATGTATTTGTGAAGAGTCCTGCACATCAAGAACTCATTCAAACCATCGATGGCCTCGGAGGTTTTAACCGAGCATCATCAACCCCGGCAGGAACTGTATGGAAAGTCGCGCAACCCACCGGCCGAGCTATCTTCACTGACTTCTCGGGTAAGAGCTCTGTCCTGGATATCGCACTTGGGTCAGTCGTTGTTCCAGGGCCAGGAACGCTCACTCTGACAGAAAATTACAGCCAAGGTTGGCAAGCACTTGCAGCGGGAGTTCGACTTGATCGCAGCGAAAGCGAGTACGGGCTTCCTCAATTTAAAGTCTACGAGGCCGGAGAAGTGGTCTTCTTGCATGACGGAACGAGTCGCCGTGCATGGCTTTCAATCTTTCTGATTGCACTTGTGACGACAATTGTGATGGCACTTCCTGCGGGCCGTAAGCGTCGTGAACTCGAAGATCGTGAGGTGGCCTAATGAAAAATCGCCTCATTCAGCTCTCAGCAGCTTTCCTCGCAGTTATTCTCTTTAGCAATGTGGTCAGTTTTACAACCAAGAACAATCGATTTTCAGAGAGCTATCCAGCTGTTGTCTGTCCGCCAAATCAAAGCGGACAGAGTTCAGTCATCTCTCTGACTTCGCCTAAATTGCTGATTCGCAAAACTGGTGTATCAACGATGGCCTTTAAGGAGTCTCGCACTCGTCGATTAGCCGGAGGTGCGCAGGCAACGGTAATTGATGCGCAATCAGTTACTCCTCTGATGTGGCAAGTCCGCACTGGAGTATGGGCAGGAGGAGTCACTTGCCTTGCACCTGTGACATCTCAATGGTTTGTTGGAGCTACTGCGGATGTCACTTCCAAGGGTTCACTCACAATTGTAAATAGCGGTTTGGGCAAAGCCCTTGTTGGCGTTACCGTCTTTACTGAAAATGGAGTTCAGGCAGAGCAAGTTTTTGCGGTGAAAGCCAATTCCTTTATCACAACGCAGTTAGCATCTTTGGCACCGGGATCTAAATCAATAGCGATTCATGTCGTTCCTCAAACCGGTCGAGTAAATGCCTTTGTGACAGATGAACGAGGTCGTGGCTTACAAGCTCTCGGCGGAGATACTGTTAACCCAGTCGAAAATGCAGCAAAGTCTCTCGTCATTCCTGCCGTCCCACAGCAGACTGGAAAGAAGACATCACTTCCGCATACTTTGCGCATTCTGATTCCCGGAGAAGTCGGAGCTCAAATCGGTGTCGAAATTAAATCCACTGATGGAACATTCTCTCCAGTTGGTATTGATGGAAAGATGATTCCGGCAGGAAAAGTTGTTGACCTTCCGCTCGATGTCATTATGCAGTCAGGAAAATTTGCGCTCCATCTCACAGCAGATCGTCCATTTGTGGCTTCAGTCTTTACAAAGACTCAATCACAAGGAAAGACCGATTTCTTGTGGAGCACCGGTGTTCCAGAGCTACAGAATGGCACATTTGCCACAACTGGCCTTGCTCCTTTGCTGGTATTCACCGGAGACGAAATCTCTGTCGATCTCGAGCTCACATCAATTGCAGGTAAGAAGCAGAAGATCACGGTGCGAGGTAGCGATATTGCAACTTATCAAATCTCTGAACGCACTCGCTCATTTACAGTTACAAAGCGATCTGCTCAAACTTATGGCGCAGCTCTCATCGCCTCAAAGAGTGGATTTGGTTACGCCCCATTGGTGACTGGAAGCGTTCTTACCCGTACCTCAATACCTCGTTCAAATATCAGAGTGTTGATTCCATAGCTTTCATAGCCTCGCCCACTAATCTTTCATCTATGAGTTCATTGACAGGTCGCCCCTGCTCTCGAGTCAGCTGCAGAGCTGCCGCGACGATGACTCTTACCTACATCTACGCCGACTCGCGCGCAGTGCTGGGCCCGATAGCAACATTCTCCGAGCCGCATGCTTATGACCTCTGCGAACGTCATGCTGCTCGATTAACAGTCCCCAATGGTTGGAGCGTTGAACGCGAGACTCTTAATTCTCAAGGCGTTGGACCGAGCGAAGATGATTTGATGGCGATTGCAGATGCAGTGCGTGAGGTTGCACGAGCTCATCAAGATCAGACACCCGAGACTGGTACTACATCAGTTGCACAAGTTGGTCGACGTGGCCACCTTCGTGCGGTTCCTTCTTAGTATTTAACCTCTTACTATTAGCGCATGAGCGCATCAATCTTTAAAGCCTATGACATTCGCGGACTTGTCGATGGTGAAATTACATCTGAATTTACATTTGCAGTAGGTGCCGCTTTTGCGCGCTTTCTCAAACTAGAGCGCGAACCAGGAACAGTTGTTATTGGTGAAGATATGCGTCCTTCATCTCCCACTCTGGCAGATGCCTTTAGTGCGGGTGTTACATCTCAAGGACTCGATGTAATCCGCATCGGCCTCGCTTCAACAGATATGCTCTACTTTGCAGCAGGCAAACTCAATCTTCCTGGCGCAATGTTTACAGCTAGCCACAACCCAGCTGCATATAACGGAATCAAGATGTGTCTCAGCGGTGCGCGTCCGATTGGTAAAGAATCTGGACTTCTCACTATTGAGAAATTTGTAAACGAAGGTTCACCGCTTGCACTTTCTCAAGTGGGTTTGGAACGTCGCCAAGAGATGCTGGAAGAGTATGTATCGCATCTTCTTCAGCTCGTAGATCTCTCCCAGACACGACCACTAAAGATTGTGATTGACGCTGGCAATGGAATGGCAGGATATACAGCGCCCGCTGTTTTCTCTCGTCTCAACGCAGATGTGACAGAGATGTACTACGAACTCGATGGAACCTTTCCTAATCACGAGGCTAATCCCATCGATCCAGAGAACCTCAAAGATTTACAGGCAGAGGTAAAGAAGAAGAAGGCAGATATCGGTCTTGCATTTGATGGCGATGCGGATCGCTGCTTCTTGGTCGACGAGAAGGGCGAGCTCGTCAACCCATCCGCACTCACTGCTTTGATAGCTACTCGCGAACTCGCAAAGTATCCAACCTCAACAATTATCTATAACCTCATTTCATCGAAAGCAGTTCGTGAAGTTGTCGAAGAAAATGGCGGCACCGCAGTTCGCTCACGAGTAGGTCACTCGTATATTAAGAAGCTCATGGCAGAGACCGGAGCAGTATTTGGTGGTGAGCACTCAGGCCACTTCTACTTCCGTGACTTCTGGCGCGCAGATTCAGGAATGTTGGCTGCACTCCACGCGATTGCAGCGCTCGGTGAAAATGAAGTTCCGCTATCTCAGCTTCTAGCACCATTTAATCGCTACTTCTCTAGCGGTGAAATTAATTCGAAGGTGAGCGACGCGGTTGCTTCAACAAAGAAAATTGAAGATCAGTACGGAGCAATGGAGGGCGTAGAACTCGATCACCTAGATGGATTAACTGTCACTGGTGATACATGGTGGTTCAACTTGCGCGCCTCAAATACTGAACCTCTCCTTCGACTCAACGTTGAGGCTACAACTGCACAAGAGATGGCAGCTATTCGCGATGCTGTTCTCAACACCATTCGCGCCTAAGCCTTAATTCTGCCTTTCCAGCCTTGGGCTAGTAATCTATTCCCATAGCCGATCAGCACAGTAGAGCCCTACGCCGAAGGTCAAGCGAAAAATAGAAGAGCCCACTAATAGTTGGGGCCTTTTTAAGAGCCTATTGAGGGAGATATAAATGTCAGTAACTACCGTTCCTAAGCACGATATTGCAGATGCATCACTTGCCGCTGCTGGTCGCAAGCGCATCGAATGGGCAGAGCGCAATATGCCTGTTCTTGCACAGATTCGCGAACGCTTTGAGAAGACACAGCCATTTACCGGTGTGCGCATCTCAGCATGTATGCACGTCACGACTGAGACAGCAAACTTGATGCGCGTTCTCAAGGCGGGTGGAGCAGAGATCGCACTCTGTGCATCAAACCCACTTTCTACACAGGATGACACAGCTGCTGCATTAGTGCACGAATATGGAATTTCAGTATTTGCTCGCAATGCAGTCGATCGTGATGGCTACTACGCACACATCAACGCATCGCTTGATATCGAACCTCATCAGGTCTTCGATGATGGTTGCGACCTCGTCAACACACTTCACACAACACGTCGCGAGCTTCTTCCTAATATTTCTGGTGGATGCGAAGAGACAACCACAGGCGTTATTCGCCTCAACCAGATGGCTAAAGATGGCGCGCTGACATTCCCAATGATTGCGGTCAATGACACAGATACAAAGCACATGTTCGACAACCGTTTCGGAACAGGTCAATCGACTCTCGATGCAGTCTTCCGCGCAACTAACTTCTTACTTGCAGGTCGTGTTCTTGTTGTCGCAGGTTTCGGTTACTGCGGTAAGGGTGTTGCAGAGCGCGCAAAGGGTATGGGCGCAGATGTCATCGTCACTGAAATCGATCCAACTAAAGCTCTCGACGCAATGATGCAGGGGTACCGTGTCATGCCAATGACAGAGGCTGCAAAGGTTGGCGATGTCTTCATTACTGTCACAGGCAACCGCGATGTTCTTCGCGAAGAGCACTTCGCAGTCATGAAGGATGGCGCAATCATGGCTAACTCAGGTCACTTCGATATTGAAATCGATGTTGCATGGCTCGAGCAGAATGCAAAGACAAAGAATTCAAAGATGCGTCACCAGACGGATGAGTACGTACTCGCTGATGGACGTCGCCTGCTCCTCATTGCAGAAGGTCGCCTTGTTAACCTTGGTGCAGCAGAAGGCCACCCAGCATCAGTAATGGATATGTCATTCTCTGATCAGGCTCTCACAGCTGAATACCTTGTAAAGGAAGCTAAGAACCTGCCAGCTGGAGTTCACGAAGTTCCTTCATATATCGATAAGGAAGTTGCATCACTCAAGCTCAAGTCAATGGGCGGCAATATCGACACACTTACACCTGCACAAGAGTTGTACCTCAACTCATGGGAGCACGGTTCATAAATGGCACGAATCCTGGTCGTCGATGACGATTTAGATCTTGCAGAGATGCTTGGAATTGTTCTTACAAGTTCAGGCTTTGATGTAGATCTCGTCAATCGTGGAGACGAGGCGCTTGAGGCATTTAGAAATAATCCTCCAGACCTCGTACTCCTCGATGTGATGCTTCCAGGAATAGATGGCATCGAGGTCTGCACACTGATTCGCAAAGAATCAGTTGTGCCGATCGTGATGCTTAGCGCGAAGGGTGAAACCCTCGACATCGTTCGAGGACTCGAAGCTGGCGCTGATGACTACATGCAGAAGCCTTTCCGCGATGAGGCAGAGCTCATTGCACGTATTCGTACACGTCTTCGCCGCACCAATGCCGATGTCACGGGGATCCTCTCAATCGGCGATCTCACAATTGATGTGACAGCTCATGAGGTTCACCGCGGACCGAAGATTATTACCTTGACGCGCCTTGAGTTTGATCTGCTCGTAGCGCTTGCCAAAGATCCAGGTCGAGTATTTACGCGCGACGCGCTTCTTAGCGAGGTTTGGGGTTACCGTCACTCTACCGATACCCGCCTCGTCAATGTTCACGTTCAGCGCCTCCGTTCAAAAATCGAACATGATCCCGAGCATCCAGAGATTGTGATGACTGTTCGCGGAGTTGGATATAAGGCAGGCGGCACTTCATAGAATGACAAGACTTCGTCTTGCCTTTCAGCGATCTCTTGGCGCCAAAGTCGTTACTTCCACGATTCTTCTCTCACTTTGTGTCGTTTGGCTTACGGGTTCAGCTCTCTACTCTCGACTTTCTGACGGTATTCGCTCAGTAAACCTCAATTCCTCAATCGCCGAAGCACGTTTGGCGTTCTTCAATGCGCAGTACCAACTCTTGATTTCTCAAGGTAAGAACGTTGATGAACGCAAGAAGATTCTCGCTGAGATTGTTGTTGATGCCACGACCCAGGGAATTAAAGAACAGCGACGTGAAGTCATTATCGTCAAGACACCCACAACAAAGACTTCCAAAGTAAATTACGAGATGACCTCCAATGGGGCAATGCCTGAGTCAATTCCTTCGAGCGTAAGAGCGAAAATTTTGAAGGACTCAAGCCTGCAATATGAATATGGAAAATTAAGGTATTTTTCTGGAGAAGGAGTTGATTCACTCTTTGTAGGAAATCGAATCGATATTCCAGGTGCTGGTCGATATGAAATGTACGTGGTCTTCTCACTAGCCAATCAAGCATCAACGATGAAATTGATCCAAAACTCACTTTTAGTTACAGGTTTTGCTCTGATCTTCCTCATCGCGTTGATTACATGGCTCGTGGTTCGCCAAGTTGTCCGCCCGGTGCGGGAGGCAGCGGCAGTTGCCAAGCAATTTACACAGGGAGATTTTGATCTCCGAGTGCCTATTACATCGAAAGATGAACTTGCGACTCTTGCTCATTCATTTAATGAAATGGCTGAGTCCATCGAACAGCAAATTACACGCCTTGAGAACCTGTCTCGAGTGCAGCAGCGATTTGTATCCGATGTTTCTCACGAACTTCGCACACCACTGACCACCCTTCGAATGGCATCAGAGGTCATCTACAACCACCGCACCACCTTTGAGGCGCCAGTTGCACGAAGTGCAGAGCTTTTGGTTGCTCAACTCGATAGGTTCGAGCGCTTACTTGAAGATCTGCTCGAAGTGAGCCGATTTGATGCCGAAGTGGCTGTTCTCGAACCAGTCGAATTTGATCTCATCGCCCTTATTAAACGTTGCGTCCATGATCTCGGTATCGATAGCGATGAGAAGACTTCAGGAGTATCTACCAAGTCAGATAGCTCGACTGTTGCGGTCAAGGCAGATATGCGCCGTGTAGAGCGGATTATGCGCAATCTTTTATCTAATGCACTAGATCATTGCGATGGCACCCCGATTGAGATTCAAATCAAGACAACAGAGACCGAGGTCGCTGTCGGAGTACGCGACTTCGGCACTGGTCTCGATGAATCATCTCTGATTCGCGTCTTCGACCGATTCTGGCGCGCAGACCCTTCACGTGCACGTGTCCGCGGTGGAACAGGACTGGGGCTTTCTATCGCCTTGGAAGATGCGCGACTTCACAATGGTGAACTCGATGCATGGGGTCGCCCAGGAAAGGGTGCGCACTTTGTGCTGACTCTGCCGCGTAACGCCGGAGATTTAATTCATAGTCGTCCCATTAAACCGACCCCGGAAGATTTCCACGAAGAAGTTTTCTATCAGTAAATAACATCAACTTTTGGCCAAGATAAGCCATGGAGTTTTTCGAAAGCTTGCAAGAGATTCTCTTTCCCTCGAGATGTATCTCATGTGGAGCACTGGGCCTATCCATCTGTTCTCGATGTAGACGCGGATGGAATCCACATATTTACATTTCGAAGTGTGGAGATTTGCCATCGAATCACATCACCGTCACATCGAGTGTTATTTATTCCACTGTTGCCCAGAAAGTTATTCTCGGAGCGAAAGAGTCGCACTTTAAAAGTTGTGACGAATTAGTGTCTCAGGCAATCACTCATGCGTTAGAGAATCTTTTGAGGAAAGACAAGGTAGATTTCTTAGTGCCAATTCCATCTCGCAAAAGTGCAGCTCGTCAGCGAGGTCGACAATTCATTGCAGAGGTTTCTCAAGCTGCCTCTACGAGGCACTCCATTCCACTCGTATCTCCACTGGTTCACGCACGAAAAGTGAGAGATCAGAGTGGTCTCCATCTCCAAGAACGTTGGAATAATCTGGAAGGCGCCTTTGTTGTAGAAAAGGAGCATGGATTGCATGGCAATGTTGTGCTTATCGATGACCTAGTAACGACAGGTGCCACCCTCTGCGAGGCGGCTCGTGCCTTGAGATATGCGGGAATTCAGGTGATTGGGGCCGTAACAGCCGCAGTTGCCCAGCCGTTAAGATAAGAGCCTCACATCCGAAAGGTTGCTCCATGTCAAAGCTTCTAGATCGAATCATGCGTGCTGGCGAAGGCAAGATCCTTCGCGATCTCAGCAAGGTGGTCGAAAAGGTCAACAGCTTTGAGAGCTCTATCGCTCCGCTCAGCGATGATGCGCTTCGAGCAAAGACAGATGAATTTAAGAAGCGACTTGCAGCGGGGGAGACCCTCGATGACATTCTTCCAGAAGCTTTTGCAGTAGTTCGCGAAGCTGCTAAGCGCACACTTGGTCAGCGCCACTACGACGTGCAGCTGATGGGTGGAGCAGCGCTTCACATGGGCAATATTGCTGAAATGCGCACTGGTGAAGGTAAGACT
>CALJUA010000100.1 GCA_937975715.1 uncultured Candidatus Planktophila sp. | reverse complement strand
ATCTCGGATACCATATCTCTAAAGGATAAGCGATATCATACCTACGGACCCGAAGAGCAGGAAATCGAGGACGCTGCACAAAGCAACTTTACAGCAAGGTTGGCATCTGCTAAAGCAGAGTTAGACGATGCACATGTAAATGCCTTCATGGTTGCGTTGGATGTAGTTGATAACAACTAAGAGGATGAAAATGGAACACATGATTGTTCTTGCAGCTAGTCAGACTTCGTGGCAGGACGTTGCTATCTACGCTCTGTCGGTTGTTCCTATCGCTATTATGTATTACTTTCTGTTTAGATAATGGCAATTTCAGTTACTTGCAACAAGTGCCGCCGTGAGCTAGATGTTCCCGGCGGCATTCTTTTTGGTCCACCATCAAAACAGAATTACGATGGAGCACTTGAATATAGTTTAAAGCTTCATTTGTGTAAAACCTGTTGTGATGAAATCATCACCGCAATCCTAGTGAACAAGGATTTGTCATGAGTGAACGTGTGCGTGTCCAGTTTGAGATGACAAACGATAGATTAACAGAGTTGGATCAGCTTAAGTACCGTGGTAAATTCGAGTCACGTCGTGAGCTTTTCAACGCTGCATTCGAGTTGCTGGATTGGGCAGTAGAGCAGGCAGAGAAGGGACGTGATATCGCTTCTCTCAATATTGATGATAACGATACCACTCATCATATATTTGCTCTACCTGTGTTGCTTCGTCTACAGAGAAACGCGAGGAAGAAGTGATTAACTGGAAGCTGGTATAAAATGAAAATATTAGATGATTGGGACAATCGTGGAAATGAATGAATATCTTCGCTAGTTACGAGTGTCCAGTACAAAGCGCCCGCTTTCTGGATAACAAACGTGCGAATAAGATGATTGTTGAGTCTTTCCAACTAATGTCCAACGCCATGTGGATTAATGGTTCGATTGGATTTTATAAGAAGACTCATCTAAATCATCCGTGTAGTATCTGGGCTGCGAAATCACGGGCGAATTATATTTGGCTATTAAAGCACGCGATTGAACTTCTTCGTTTGTATACGAACCGATATGGTCGCATACATAAATGCGAACAATATCTACAACAAGCGAAAGAATATCGGCGGCATTCATTCGCTCTTGACTATCGTACTCCGTTCGCAAATTGTACTAACTTCAAGCACATGAGTGACGTGCATCGCGCGTATCGGTTTCATCTGCAAAAGAAATGGAGTAAAGTATGAATTGGATCAGACCGTTTACCTTTATTCGATTGGTTCCAACAATGAATCGACAATTGGTAATGAAGAAAGATGAGACTCATCTACCAATCTCACCGCATCCCGGTGCGTATGGGGTTCGTAGAAAGCATCACACGCACGAAGGCGTTGACCTGTACGCTCCGGTGGGTACGGGAGTTCATCCGGTTGAAGGTGGCGTTGTCGTGGCGATTATTCCCTTCACCGGGCCGAGCGCGGTGCCACCTTCGGCATGGTGGAATGACACTCAAGCTGTGCTAATCGAGGGACCCAGCGGTGTTGTCGTCTATGGTGAAGTTAGACCAAAAGAACTACTCAAGGTAGGTGAAACCGTCAAGACAGGAGATATTATCGGATACGTGGAGCAAGTATTGAAGGTGGATAAAGGTTTTCCAATGTCTATGCTTCATCTTGAACTACATAAGCATGGTACAAGAGACTGCTTTGAATGGATTGATGAAAAGCCTGAGTCGTTGAAGGACCCAACTGAATATCTACTGAGAGCGAGAAATGGATAGTTTCTACTACGAGAAGATCAAAGAGTTTTATGGTGATAAAAGAGCAGAGCATTCTAATCTGCCATACATCCGCCATATTGATCAGGGACTACAAATCCTTGATCGTCTTGGATCATCCAATCTAACCAAGTATGCGTTCTGTATTCATCCGTTGGTACAAGAGAATCCCACTTTCGTTACTGCTGTTCGAACCGGTTTTCTCAATGATTGTAACGCTACGGTTGTCATGGTTGCGATGGAGTATCGTGCTGTTGCGAACAGCTATCTATCTCACCATCCCTTGAATCTCAAGGTTAATCTTGGTCCATTGGATGAAGTAAGACAGATGTTAATCGCGGATAAGGTCCAGAACTATAACG
>CALJUA010000099.1 GCA_937975715.1 uncultured Candidatus Planktophila sp. | reverse complement strand
CCGATGTCATCTTCTTTCTCTCGGTTCGACTTCTAATTGCCGCAGGTATTTTGGCTGTTGTAACAAAGGCTTTAGGTCAATCACTCAAGCTCACACGCAGCGACCTTGTCGCATCTCTCGCCATCGGTATTGCGTTGCATGCGCTCTATCTTGGGGGAGTCTGGGAGGCGATCGCTCAGGGATCTCCGTCAGGCATAGCATCAGTGATTACAAGTCTTCAACCGGTTCTGGTCTCCCTGATTGCCGTCAGATTGCTCGGTGAGAAGCTCACTCGTAATCAAGTGGTGGGACTCTTTCTTGGATTGGCTGGCGTCATTCTTGTGCTTGCTCCTGCATTTTCGCGAACAGGAGAGATGACAGTGATAGCGTTAGCGCTATTAATTGCAGCTCTTTCGGGTTCTACATCCGCAACCCTCATGCAGAAAAAGTTAGGTCATTCGATTCCGCTTCTAGCCGGTACTACATACCAATTCCTCATTGCTGGAGTTGTTCTCGGGATTTACTCAGTTGCATCCGGAAAGACTTCTATTGATTGGAACCTTGAGTCTTCTCTTGCAATGGCATGGGCTGTAGTTGTCACTTCACTGATTGCCATCTTGTTATTGCTTTGGATGTTAACACGGGGAAGTGCCGCTAGAGTTTCTAGCCTGCTCTATTTAGTTCCGCCCATGACTGCGATTCAGGCATTTATCTTGTTTGGTGAAAAGCTAAACCCCCAGGCGATCATCGGTATTGCGATGACGGCTCTGGGGGTCGCTTTAGTACAGCATTCTTAATTGATTAGTGATGCCCTTCTAGTTCGCGGCGTTCTGTCTCAGTTGCTTTAGGAACTGCAACTGCAGTAGCGCGTGAGATGCGATTACGTATCTTGTTTTTCAGTGAACCAGGACGCTTCACGCCAGATTCATCGAACTCTGGTAGCTCGAGGGGTGCAAGCTGCTCGTGAGATGTAAGAGTCCATGCTTGCTCCGCTGAGATTGGTTCGTGAACTTCAACGAACTCACCGTGTGGAAGACGTACTAGACGTCCGGTCTCACGGCCGTGAAGTACTAGATCTCGATCTGCGCGCTGCAAGGAGAGACAGATGCGCTTTGTAATCACGAATGCAATTGGAGGCAATACAACAACACCAATACGTGAGAACCACATCATCTGATTGATGGTGAGATGGAAAGTTGTAGCGATGATGTCATTACCGCCGTTAAGCAGTGAAACGAGCGTGAATGTTAGTGCCATTGCACCAAGTGCTGTGCGGTTTGGAGCATTGCGTGGACGATCAAGGAGATGATGTTCGCGCTTATCGCCAGTTGCCCAGCTTTCGATAAATGGATAGAGAGCAAGAAGCGTGAACATGATCCCTGGCAAAATCAAACCTGGAATCAAAATGTTCCAAGAGATGGTGTGGCCAAAGGCATGGGTCTCAAGTGGTGGCGCCATACGAACCAAACCATCAAGCCAACCCATATACCAGTCAGGCTGGGAACCAGCTGAAATCTGTCCTGGTGTATATGGACCGTAGAGCCAGATTGGGTTGATCGATGCAACTGCGCCTAAGAATGCAGTAACACCGAAGACGATGAAGAAGAATCCGCCAGCTTTAGCCATGTAGATAGGCATCAATGGATAGCCAACGACATTCTTCTCTGTGCGACCAGGACCAG
>CALJUA010000098.1 GCA_937975715.1 uncultured Candidatus Planktophila sp. | reverse complement strand
TTCGGCTGGGGGGCCGATGAGAGCGGTTCTAGGGCCGTTCTAGACGCTTATAAGGACCACGGGGGTAACTTCATCGACACCGCAGATATCTATAGCGAGTGGAAGGAAGGCAACCAAGGCGGTGAATCCGAGACCATCATCGGCAACTGGCTGCAAGGACAGGACCGGAGCAAGTTCGTCATCGCCACCAAGGTTTCGTTGTGGAGCAAGCGCCCAGGACTTCGCCCAGAGAACATCATCGCCGCCTGCAACGATTCACTTAAGCGTCTGCAGACTGATTACATCGATATCTATTACTCACATAAAGATGACCCTACTGTTCCTATCGCGGAGACACTCGGCGCTTATCAGCAGCTGATGAACGAGGGCAAGGTTCGTTACATCGCAGCATCACAACACACAGGTGCGCGTTTGCAAGAGGCGCTCGATATTGCAGAGCGCGAAGGCTTACCGAAGTATGTGGCATTACAAGATCGCTATAACGTCTTGGATCGTGAACCTTTTGAATCTGAGCAGCAAGATGTTTTAACTCGTAATCAGATTAGTGCCCTTCCATTCTATGGATTGGCGCGAGGTTTTCTCACCGGTAAATACCGTAAAGGCGTCACCGTTGAATCGGTTCGTTCAGAAGGCGTCGTTGAATATCAGACTGATCGTGGGTATGCAGTCGTTGATGCGCTGACTGAGATTGCTCGGGCACATCACTCAACACCATCTGCAATTGCACTGGCATGGGTGCGCTCTAATCCTGCTGTCTCAACTCCAATTGCATCTGCTCGCACAGTTGAACAACTGAATGAAATTATCGAAGTAGTTCATCTCAGCGAAACTGAGGTAAAAATCCTCAACCGCGCCTCTATATAAGGCTCCGCTACGCCTACATTTCAGTGCCTACCGAGACTGTTCTATTATTTCTTCATGAAGAAAGCAGCGTGGTCACGTCTACTGACAACGCTGCTATTTGCTTTCTCATCTCTAGTCCCGGTATCTCCAGCTAAGGCAGCCAGTGTTGGCAGCGGTAACTGCGTGCAGACTGTTGGGAGTGCAACCGGAATAACCGTCACAACCTACTCCAATCGTTGTGTAGTGAAATTTACAAGCACCACTGCAACCACCTGGACCGTTCCTCGCGGAGTCACAAAAGTATGGGTTCTGGTCGTAGCAGGGGGCGGTGGAGGCGGTTCGGATGAAGGCGGTGGAGGCGGTGGAGGCGGTTACATCGAAAATCAAAACTTCTCAGTTACTTCCCAATCTTCGATTTCTTTAAGTGTTGGTGCTGGAGGAAATGGCGCAATTTCTCAAACAGTAGTAGCAAATGATTACGCCGGCAGTGATGGAGACAACTCTGTTTTTGGATCGCTCACAGCCATCGGCGGAGGTGGTGGTGGCTCTGCTGTTAATAGTTCTACTTCTGTACATAAAGATGGCCGCGCTGGTGGTTCTGGTGGTGGTGGTTCTGGAAAAGAATCTTACGTGCTCGGTGGCGTTGGATCAGGAGTTGCTGGACAAGGTTTCGATGGCGGAATCGGCACAACTACCCGTGGCGGTGGTGGCGGTGGTGCAAGCCAAGTAGGAAATACCAACGGTACCTCTATCGGTGGTGACGGAAAAGGAACAAAAATTTTTAACGGCTCGACCAACACCTATTATGGCGGTGGTGGCGGTGGTGGCGGTGGAAATTCGACTTCAGGTGCGGTTGCTGGCGGAGCTGGCGGTGGCGGAGCTGGCGGAGGTAACGCAACATGCCAGGTCGCAGGTTCTGCAAATACCGGAGGCGGTGGAGGTGGAGGTGGAGGTACTGGTGGTGCATGTACCGACTATGCCGGTGCTGATGGAGGATCGGGAATTATCGTTGTTAATTACCAATTCGATATCACCGCTCCAACTATTACAAGTGCAACAACACAAAGCATGGCTGAAAATACTTCAACAAGTTCCTCTATTCTCACAATCACTGCAAATGAATCAACAACAATGGCAATTGCCGCTGGCATCGATAGCGCTGATTTCACGCTGACATATAGCGATTCTGTAACTGTCCGTTTGAAGTTTGCGGCGGTGCCAAATTTCGAAGCTCCCGCTGATGTAGGCGCTGACAATATTTATAACTTCACTCTCAATCTTGAAGACTACTATGGCAATACTTCAACCCAAGCTTTTGTTATTACCGTCGCTGATGTCAATGAAGCGCCTGTAATTGGTTCTTTCTCTGGCGCCGCTTCAGCGTCATACTCTGTTGCAGAAAATACTCCAACACTTTTTAATCTCAGCGCTAGCGATGAAGATGCGGGTACGACACTGGCCTATTCGCTGACCGGCACTGATGCGAATGACTTTTCCATCAGCTCTACCGGGGAGCTCACATTCAATTCAGGTCCAGACTATGAAGATGCCCGAGATAGCAATAGCGACAATGTATACCTTGTCATCGCATGGGTATCCGACGGCTCACTCTCTGATTCACAAACCGTAACCATCACTGTCACAGATCTCAACGAAAGTGGATCTGTTTCAATTCCTACACTTTCATCAGAGCCAAAAAAGGGAGTTTCAGTAACTATCTCTGTTTCGCTCAATGCACATGGGAAGGTTCTCTTCACTGCAAATGGCAAGCGAATAGCAAATTGTTTAGCAGTGCGAACAACTGGGACATATCCAAATGTTTCAGCGAGCTGTACCTGGAAACCAAACGTCACAGGTCGTGTTTATATTCAGGTAAAACTTACTCCCACTTTAAACACATTCTCAATTGCTAACTCTGAGCGGTTACCGCTCTGGGTCGTCAAGCGAACTACGACTCGCTAATATCTCGGGACCCACGCCCCACGCAGTGCCTTCATGGCGATCAACGCACCATGCGCTGTATTGCGCGAGCTCTGGCTGCCCGAAGTACTTTGCACCGTCATCGCCGGTAACCATCAACGCTGTTGCCAACGCATCAGTTAACCCACCATCTGGACCCAACACCGTTGCAGACTTTGCCCCGATTGCCAGAATGCCAGTAAAGGGATCGGTGATGTGCGCGCCGCGTTCGTAATGGCCTGACGTTGCAATTGCGCCATCGTAGATTTCAAAGATGCGCAGAACCTCTTGAGTGTTATCGGGATTGGAGACACCGATCTTCCATGGCTCGACTTCGCCGCTATCGAGGAGATTTCCACCGCGCAGAGTTAAATCGCCCGCTGCGTTTACCTGCACATGCGCACACCCAGCCTGTACCAAAATCTGCGCCAGGCGATCTGCCGCCCAGCCCTTTACATAGCCCGATGGATCAAAGCCACCTTTGACTGCCCATGGATCAAATGCGCCATCGCTTAAATACTTTGCGTTCTGGCAGGCATCCCAGACTTCCTGAAGATCCTGCGGGCACTGACCGATTTCTATTTCTCTTCGGCGCAAGCGCGATACAAATGAATTTTCCTTATAGGTCGAGAATGCGTTATCGACATCGACTACAAACTTCTTCACATCTTCAATCGCCCCATCAATTGCATCGTGATCTACAGTCGTGGAGGCAGCTTCGATATAGAGAATCGTTCCCCATACCGGGATTTCATATGCCCCACGCGAAATTGGCATTGACGTTAGAGACCAGCCTT
>CALJUA010000097.1 GCA_937975715.1 uncultured Candidatus Planktophila sp. | reverse complement strand
ATGGCGTCTTGATGGGCGCATTCAAAATCTCGGATTGTTCTTTATCTAAAAGCACTGGAGAGACTGATGAATCAGCTCTTACTACGCTTCGCTCAAAGACATTCTTAAAGATATCGTAGAGCGAGTTTCCTAAGTCCTGATCTAAAAGCCCTGGTGCGTTTTCACAAGGAACATAAGTATCTTCAATAGCTAGGGCGATTCCGTCAGCTAAACGGACGCGTTTAATTCGGTAGGCAGAGGCGCCAACCTCTATTTGCAACACAGCAGCCAGCTGAGCGTCTTTTACGACAACTTTCTCTGCCTTCAGAATCTCAGAAGAAGGTTCCATTCCCTTTTCTCTAATTTCTTCGGAGAAGGAGATAAAAACTAACTTCTTGGAAAGTTTTTGACCGGCAACATAAGTACCAGATCCAGGAATCGTGTAGATAAGTCCAAGTTCTTGTAACTTCGATAGAGCCTGACGAACTGTCATGCTGGAAACATCGTATTGAGTTGCGAGCTGGCGTACAGAAGGAATTTGTGAATGCGGCGTCAGCTTTTGAAATTTAGTTTGGAGTTCTCCTTGAAGCACTACCCACTTGTGCTTCTTAGTCGCCGTTGCCATTGCGGCATCATGTCATATGAAGGCAAACGGAAACCAAATTGCCTATGGTGAAATCAATAAATGACTTACATGGCGGAGACGAGGAGATTCGAACTCCTGAAGGGTTTTACCCCTTACCTCGTTAGCAGTGAGGCGCACTCGACCGGGCTATGCGACGTCTCCAAGTTGCCGGGGTAGTTTATCGGTCTTTGGCTGTCATGAAAAACCAGCGAAAAAGCCCTCTATTTACTCACTTCAGTCATTGCCAGAATGGCCGCACCATAGATACCGCCGTCATCGCCTAGGGTAGAGATTCGGATTTCTGGTGCAGATTTCCACTTCAAGAGAGATTGCAATTGGTCCTTAAGTTCATTGAGAACAACTGCATATCCAGCAGCTACTCCTCCACCTAATACGATCCTTTCAGGATCTAAGGTCAGCGTAAGAATTGCAAGTGCTTGTGCGCATTTTGAAATCGCATCACTCCATACTGCGCGAGCTAATGAATCATTCTCTGCAAGGGCAATGATCTCTTCAACTTTCTTCGAATTCCCAGTTAATTCTGCATAGCGCTCGGAGATTCCGTGACCCGATGAGTAGCGCTCCCAACAGCCGCTCTGACCGCAAGGACAGATTGCGCCTGGCACGACAACAGGCATATGTCCTGATTCACCAGCACCATCATGTGCACCCGAAATTACTTTTCCATCATTGACGATTCCCACAGCGATACCGGTACCAATAGAGACCGAAACAAAGTAACGACTATCTGATGCTGATCCGATTTTTCCTTCAGCTAAACAAGCGCTGCGAACGTCGTGTCCCACCGCAACCGGTAGATCGAATTCGCGTCGGAGATTCGCCGCCAATGGGTAGTCGCGCCAATCGAGATTAGAAGCGAAGACGATTACGCCTTCCCTCTCATCAATAGAGCCTGGTGAGATCACGCCGATTGATAACACATTCAACTTCTTGGTCTGCGCCGCTAGTCTCAATGACGTGATCAGAGAGAAGAGATCGCTCTCAACAGTGCTTCTATCTGTGGGCTTACTTTCTCTGTGAATGATTTCAAATTCAGGAGTAAGTAATGCGCCCTTCAAGCTGGTTCCACCGATATCGACTACAAGTAACGCTGACTTTGCACTTGGTTGAGCCAGCGCTGCCACAATCTCTGAAATAACTCTGTGGGAGGTTTGATAGAGCGTAATTGCGTCGTATTTACCTGTGCCAGGGCCCTTAATTTGTTCATTGGCGCGAAGGTGAACCTCCTTTACCCCCGTTGCATCGACAATCTCGCGCACATTGTGCGGGCGTACAGAGCCACCTGCAATTATTTCGATCTTTCCTGCCGCAATCTCTTTCAGATCTTTGAGAACCATGCGGCCAGCAAATGCAGATTCTGCGCCGCCCGAGGTGAGAACTCGTTGAAATCCGTGATTGATCAAAACTGTAAGAGCCTGTTTCAAATCTTTAGTGGAATCAAATGCCATATGGAAGCAATTGCTTCCGGTCTTATTGGACTGTATGAGTTTTTGTAGATTATGGATATCAATCTCGTTATTGGAATCTAGAGCACCGTAGACAAACCCGACGGCGCGATTTCCAAAATCAAGTTCATTGAATGCTTGAATATCAGCGACCATGGTTTCAATTTCAGAGTCTGAGTACGAGAAATTTCCAGGCCGCGGACGAATCATGATCACAAGTTCGATAGATGATGTCTTGCGGAGAATCTCGCGCACAATTCCGATAGTCGGCGTTAATCCACCTACCGATAAATCGCTGCACACCTCAACGCGGTGAGCACCTGCATTCTCTGCAGTGACAGCACCTGCAACATCTTCAATAGCGATTTCGATTTTAACCATTGATGGCACTTGCCCAATGCGTAGAAAGAATCACGCTCGTGATTCTAATGCTCACGAGAGGTCGTGGAGTAGCTTCAGGGCGCTTATATAAGGTGCGCCGACAGCTGCCGACATCGCCATCTCGCAGGTGCGGTTATTAGAGATATGGAACTTCGCAC
>CALJUA010000096.1 GCA_937975715.1 uncultured Candidatus Planktophila sp. | reverse complement strand
TATTTGGTTCTGAACTTCTACGTCTTGTAGAGGTCATGGACAAATTACGTTCACCAGGCGGTTGTGCTTGGGATGCCGAACAGACCCATGATTCTTTAATCAAGTATCTGCTTGAAGAGTCCTACGAATTCATCGATGCAATCGAGACTGAAGATCGCGTAGGAATGCGAGAAGAACTTGGCGATGTATTACTGCAAGTCTATTTTCATTCCCGCATCGCGCAAGATCATCCAACTGACCCATTCACAATTGACGATGTCGCAGGCGCGATTGCAGATAAGTTAATTGGCCGCCACCCACATGTCTTCGCGGGCCTTGAAGTAAGCGGTACTGAAGAAATCATTGAAAATTGGGAGGCAATCAAGGCAAAAGAGAAGGGACGCACATCAGCTATTGATGGAGTCGCAATGTCTCAGCCGGCACTTCCTCTCGTCTCTCAATTAATTTATAGGGCAGATAAATATGGTGCACCTCTTCACATCGATGCCTTCGATGCGTCGACTCCTGCTACCGAAGAGTCAGTCGGCAAAGCTCTCGCCTCCGTGATTGCATGGGCTTACCAGCATGAAATTGACCCTGAATTAGCGCTTCGTGCACAGGCGAGAGCGATGATTGAGCAGCTCTCAGGCTCCAATCAGGCTGAATAGTCACGGTAAGATTGCCCTAGGTCGCTCAACGTTGAGCGCTTCATTAAAGACCTTTTATCTATATTCGAAGCAATCAAGCTTTTATCTCGAAGGAGACACCTAGTGGCAATCATCGACACAATCTACGCTCGCGAAATTCTCGATTCACGCGGTAACCCAACTGTTGAAGTTGAAGTTCAGCTCGAAGATGGCACCCAAGCTCGCGCTGCGGTTCCAAGCGGTGCCTCAACAGGTGCATTCGAAGCATCTGAGCTTCGCGATGAGGATAAGAAGCGTTACCTCGGTAAGGGTGTTCTCAAGGCAGTTGCATTTGTTAACGATGAGATCGCGCCAGCTATCGAAGGTTTTGATGCACAGGATCAGCGCCTTGTAGATTCAGAGATGATTGCACTCGATGGCACACCAAACAAGTCACGCCTTGGTGCAAATGCAATCCTCGGTGTTTCACTCGCAGTTGCTAAGGCATCAGCGGATTCAGCAGACCTTTCATTGTTCCGCTACGTCGGTGGACCAAACGCTCACGTACTTCCAGTTCCAATGATGAACATTCTCAACGGTGGCGCACACGCTGACACCAACGTTGATGTTCAAGAGTTCATGATTGCTCCAATCGGTGCAGCAACATTCCGCGAATCACTTCAGTGGGGCGCAGAGATCTACCACGCACTCAAGGCTGTTCTTAAGAAGCGTGGACTTGCGACATCTGTTGGCGACGAGGGTGGATTTGCTCCAAACCTTGATTCAAACCGTGCAGCACTCGACTTGATTATCGAGGCAATCACGGCAGCAGGCTTTAAGCCAGGAACTGATATCGCACTCGCGATGGACGTTGCTGCGACAGAGTTCCACGACGCAGGAAAGTACAAGTTCGAAGGTAAGACACTTTCATCAGATGAAATGATCGCTTACTACGCTGACTTGGTATCTTCATACCCAATCGTTTCAATTGAAGACCCACTGAATGAAGAAGACTGGGCTGGCTGGAAGTCAATGACAGCATCAC
>CALJUA010000095.1 GCA_937975715.1 uncultured Candidatus Planktophila sp. | reverse complement strand
TCTCTGCATGCGCTCTACCCACTGAACCTAATTCATATCGCAAATCTTCATCTGTGACTAAAGCGCTGAGAGCGCTTGCCATTGCACCAGGTTGCGGCGAAGTAAGAAATCCGGTCTCACCATCAACCACGATGTCAGCGATAGATCCAACCTTTGGTGCTACTATGGGAATCCCTGCAAAAGCTGCCTGAATCAAAGTCAGCGGGATACCTTCATTGTCGCTTGTCAGAATCGCAATATCGCTCGCGGCAAATATCTGATCAATATCAGTGCGCCATCCTAAGAAAGCGATTGGCAGATTCTCTGACTCTGCACGCGCCTTCGTTGACTCAAAGAGTTCTCCTTCTCCTGCAACTAAGAAGTGAAGATCTAGACCGCGCTTGACGCAAGCAGCTGCAACATCGAGCAATCTATCTGGGCGCTTAATCTGAGTTAATCGACCTACAAAGGTGCAATAAGTTGCATCTTCATCAAGTCCAATCGCCTTACGTGCATCCGTCTTATCAATGACTGCTGGAGTTGGCAGCCCTGGAAAGAAGACCCTGTATTGCTCGCGCTGACCGACACCTGCTGCGAGTAAATCTTCTTTTACTTGATTACCCACGGCGACTAAAACATCAGTGCGCGTTGCCAAGGACTTTTCAATTGCAATAACCAGCTTTGTCTTCCAACCACTGAAATATCCATGCAAGAGATGGCCGTGAAATGTATGAACGGTCAGCGCATCTCCACCAGCAAGAATTGCAGCAAGTCGACCGAGGACTCCAGCCTTCGCAGTATGTGTATGAATGACATCAGGCTTTTCGCGCTTGATCATCGCAACCAATGCAAGGAATGCCTTTGCATCTGCTGCTAATGAAATTGATCGGCCAAGCCCAGCAATACGAGTCGCTTTCACATCGGTAGCAACGGTCTCTAGATAATCAGCCTCGTTATCTGCGCAGAAGCCGGTAATGAGTTTCTGCTCAAATTTCGATGTATCAAGTCCGCGCATCAAATCGGCAACGATGACAGCAGGACCACCCACATTCATGCGGGCGATAATCTGAAGGACCTTGGTTGCCATGTGGTTATCTTCTCGCAAAATAGAGGGATAATTAGCCATATGAGCCAGGGTCAATTCATTTCCTTCTGCACCGCAGATGCACTTTCCCGTGCCGCGCAGCAGTTAAAGGAAGGCTCCCTCGTAGCTTTTCCTACCGAGACCGTTTATGGCCTTGGAGCCGATGCAACCAATCCTGTCGCTGTCGCACGTATCTATAGCGTGAAAGGTCGCCCAGCAGATCATCCGCTGATCGTTCATCTCGCTGACATGCAAGATATCGGCGAGTGGTCTGCTGAAATTCCTGATTATGCAATTGATCTAGCACGTTCATTCTGGCCAGGCCCAATGACTCTGATTCTCAAACGCAGCGAACTTGCACAAGATTTCATCACTGGTGGACAAGACACAGTCGGACTACGCGTCCCTGACCACACACTTGCGCTTGCATTCTTGAATGAATTTAAGAAGATTGGTGGCAAGGGAGTAGCGGCTCCAAGTGCTAATCGTTTCGGGCAAGTCTCGCCAACTACCGCCGAAGCAGTTCGAGAAGAGCTCGGTAATTATTTAGGAGATCAGGACATTGTTCTCGACGGTGGACCATCGCAAGTTGGTCTTGAATCAACCATCATCGACTGCACAGCAAACGCGCCACGCATCTTGCGACCAGGTGCGATCACAATTGAAATGATCGAAGCAGTTACCGGCGTAAAGGTTGAAAACCGTGACGATGTGATTCGGGTAAGTGGATCTCTTGAAAATCACTACGCACCTTCTGCGCAAGTAGTTCTCGACGGACACCCACGTCCAGGTGATGGTCTCATCGCACTCAGTACATTTCCAACTCCCGAAGGTGCAATTCGATTAGCTTCACCAATTAACAATGAAGATTTCGCACGCCAGTTATATGGCGCACTGCGTGAAGCCGATGCCCAAGGTATTGATCAAGTAGTTGTTATCCAGCCGGAAGGTTCGGATATCGCAATCGCCATTCGCGATCGCCTCAAGCGTGCCGCCGCTAAGGGCTAGCACTCACAAAGCCTTCAAACCGGACATATTGAAATGCTACTTTCGGGTAGCCCTTGTGTACTTTGCGTGACAGGTCTACTTTGACGATTAAGAGTGACGGCTCTTATATATCAAAGGAGATATTTCATATGACCGATTACGTAGCACCCGGTCTGCCTGGAAGTAAGGCAACATTCAAAGCACGTTATGACCACTGGATTGGTGGCGAGTATGTAAAGCCGCAATCTGGTCAGTACTTTGAAAACGTAACACCAGTAACAGGAAAAGTATTCTGTGAAGTTGCTCGCGGAAACGCAGCAGATATCGATAAGGCGCTCGATGCGGCACATAAAGCTGCACCTGCTTGGGGAAAGACCTCAGCAACAGCCCGCGCAATCATTCTCAACAAGATTGCAGACCGCATGGAGGAAAATCTCGAAGCGATTGCAGTTGCAGAGACATGGGATAACGGAAAGCCAATTCGCGAGACACTCAATGCGGATATCCCATTAGCAATCGATCACTTCCGTTACTTCGCTGGTGCAATTCGTGCGCAAGAAGGTTCATTGAGCCAGCTTGATGAAGACACAGTTGCTTATCACTTCCACGAGCCACTAGGTGTAGTCGGTCAGATTATTCCTTGGAACTTCCCAATCTTGATGGCTGTCTGGAAACTTGCTCCAGCACTTGCTGCAGGTAACTGCGTAGTGCTGAAGCCAGCAGAGCAGACACCTGCATCAATTATGTTCTTGATGGAACTCATTGCAGACCTCTTACCAGCTGGCGTGGTCAATATCGTTAACGGCTTTGGTGTTGAAGCAGGTAAGCCACTTGCATCATCTCCACGTATTGCAAAAATTGCATTTACCGGTGAGACATCAACAGGTCGCTTAATCATGCAGTACGCATCAGAGAACATCATTCCAGTCACGCTCGAACTCGGTGGAAAGTCACCAAATATCTTCTTTGCAGATGTGGCAGCTGAAAACGATGCTTTCTACGACAAGGCGCTCGAAGGCTTCACTCTCTTTGCTCTTAACCAAGGCGAAGTTTGTACATGTCCTTCACGTGGTTTGATTGATGGAAAGATCTACGACAAGTTCATGGGCGATGTCACAAAGCGCACCCAGGCAATTATTCAGGGACACCCGTTGGATGTCGCAACAATGATTGGTGCACAGGCATCGAATGATCAGCTCGAAAAGATTCTTTCTTACATTGATATCGGAAAGAAAGAAGGAGCGAAGTTGATCACTGGTGGTGAGCGCGCAGATCTAGGCGGTGAACTATCAGGTGGTTTCTATGTAACTCCAACCATCTTTGAAGGCAATAACAAGATGCGTATCTTCCAGGAAGAAATCTTCGGTCCTGTTGTTTCTGTTACAAAGTTCGATGGATATGACAATGCGATGGAGATTGCGAACGACACCTTGTACGGTCTTGGTGCTGGCGTCTGGACTCGTGACACAAATACTGCCTACCGTGCAGGTCGCGAAATCAAGGCCGGTCGCGTTTGGACCAACTGCTATCACGCATATCCAGCAGGAGCTGCCTTCGGTGGTTACAAGTCATCTGGTATCGGTCGCGAAAACCACAAGATGATGCTCGATCACTATCAGCAGACAAAGAACCTTCTTGTTTCGTATTCACCAAACAAGCTCGGTTTCTTCTAAGCCGTTATACGCTAAAGATATGGAGACGCCATTGCGGGTTGAGTTAACGCCGGTCGCTGAAGAGCTCTTGCGCAAACTCACCGCTATCCACGGGCCATTGATGTTTCATCAATCCGGTGGATGTTGCGATGGTTCATCTCCAATGTGTTACCCAGCTGGCGAATTCCGCGTAGGCGGAGCTGACGTCAAACTGGGAGATTTGAAAGTGGCTGACATCCAGGATCCGATTGGGTTCTGGATGTCAGCTTCTCAATTTGAATATTGGAAACATACCCATCTGACTGTTGATGTCGTCGATGGAAGAGGTGGCGGATTCTCACTTGAGTCACCGGAAGGAAAGCGCTTCTTGATTCGTTCTCGTTTATTTACCGATCAAGAGTGGGCGATACTTGAAGAGCACCCCGTAACTACTGGGGCAACTCGCTAGCTTTGTAGAACTTCTGCAAGCACCTTTGTGATTTCTCGATGTCGCGCCATTCCATCGGCAATCATCGGAATCCAGTTTGTAACGTAACTGAAACCAATTCTGTGCTTTTGATCTGCAAATCCCTGCTGACCGCCAAGTCCATCATGCCCAAAAGTTGTATTACTTAATACAGGGGAGTGTTCTGGGTTTGCGACGATAAAGCCCAAAGAATGAATTGGATATGGCTCTGGATCACCAAATACATTGCGTCCTGAATTGGGCCGAGAGATTGCATTTGTAATTGTTTCATCGTTAAGAATGCGAACACCATTGGTCTCGTGAACTAGAGCAGAGTATGTCTTTGCAACAGCCCGAGCGTTTGTGACTCCACCAGCCCCGGCGAATTCAAGTTGGTGTGTTCGGGGGTCGTTGTAACCGCCAACGAAGTCATCGATATGACCAGTAAATGCTTTTCCAAATGTCATTGCTCTGCGATTCCAGTAGAGAGGTGACTCGAATGGGTAATCAATGAGTGGAGCATCATTGCTCTTGAGTTGAGCAATCTGATCTTCAATCTCAGGCAAAGTTCCAAAATACACTTCCACGCCAAGGGGCTTGGTGATGATTTCTTGTAGAAGTTGATTGAGTCGTTTGCCGGTGATGTTGAAGTAAATTTTTCCAAGCAAATGCCCAATGATGCCTGCGTGATAGAGATAGCCGGTATCTGGCTCCCAGATGGGTAGTTGGCGAGCAAGAGCTTCTTCAACCGGAATTACTTTCTGCATATCTTCAAAGGTCATGT
>CALJUA010000094.1 GCA_937975715.1 uncultured Candidatus Planktophila sp. | reverse complement strand
GTATCTTGACGTCGAGATAACTCTACAGGCCTTTTGGAAGCGCCACGGCCAGGGCAAAGAGAGTCCCTGCGAGAGCGAGCGGGAAGTAGCACTCAATAATGCGGCGGCGGCCACTGGCAACTGGCCACTGAGCCAGGGCCACGATTGCCGTGCCAAGGGCGATTAGAATCGAACCGGTACGAACTGCGCCAAATGCTCCAACGACGACGCCAATCACAATGGCAACAGCTGATGCATGTAGGTGCAGCTGTGTTATCGCTCGCATGCATCCACCACGTTTGTCACCAACATTGCTCGAGTCATTGGTCCGACTCCCCCAGGCATGGGTGCAATCCACGATGCAACATCGCGAACACCTGGATCGATATCACCAAGAAGTCCTGCATCAGTGCGTGAAATTCCTACATCGAGAACTGCAGCACCTGGCTTGATCATCTCTGCCTTAAGGAAGTGTGCCTGTCCAATTGCGGCAACCACAATATCTGCGCGGCGTGTGTGTGCAGCCAAATCCTTGGTACCGGTGTGAGTCAAGGTGACAGTTGCGTTCTCTTGTTTGCGAGTGAGAAGTAATCCGAGCGGACGGCCAACAGTTAACCCACGACCAATGACAACAACTTCTGCGCCATTGAGCGGAACGTTGTAGTGGTTGAGAAGCTCAACAATTCCGCGAGGTGTACATGGAAGTGGCGCGTCATACCCTGCAACCAATCGCCCAAGATTCATGGGATGCAATCCATCTGCATCCTTTGCTGGATCGATGGCTTCAAGAATTACTTGGGTATCAATTCCTCGAGGTAGCGGCAACTGCACGATGTAGCCGGTGCACTCTTTCGCGTTATTGAGATCGCGAATAGCTGCTAATACGTCTGCCTGAGTTGCATCTGCTGGAAGATCTACGCGGATTGAATTGATGCCTACCTCTTGGCAGTCACGGTGCTTTCCGCCGACATAAGAGTGTGAACCTGGGTCGTCGCCAACCAGAACAGTACCGAGACCGGGTGTTGTTCCCTTAGCTTTTAACGCAACGGTGCGAGCTGCGAGGTCTTGCTTGATGGATGCGGCAAGTGCCTTGCCGTCGAGAATCTGTGCGCTCATGAATTCAACCTCACTTTATGCGTGCGAGAAGTGTCGTGTACCGGTGAAGAACATTGCAACCCCAGCTTTTTCTGCAGCAGCGATAACTTCTTCATCGCGCACAGAACCGCCTGGTTGAACAATTGCAGCAACGCCAGCGTTGGTGAGAATTTCAAGGCCATCGGCAAATGGGAAGAACGCATCTGATGCGGCAACGCTTGCCTTAACGCGATTGCCTGCGCGATCAACAGCTAACTTCGCTGAATCCACGCGATTGACCTGACCCATACCGATACCCACTGCTGCGCCATCATGAGCGAGCAAGATTGCATTGCTCTTTACTGCACGCACAGCACGCCATGCGAATTGAAGATCAGCGAGTACTGCAGCAGAGACAGGTGCGCCTGTTACCTGCCTCCAGTTATCGCAATTATCACCTTCGGCATCTATTAGATCTGTCTGCTGCACCAAGATGCCACCAGATACAGGTCGGAACTCGAGTGGCGAGATATGTGTAATCGGATTGGTAAGAATTCGAATTGATGGCTTCTTCATCAAAATTTCAAGCGCCGCTGGCTCGTACTCGGGAGCGATGATTACCTCAGTGAAGACCTGCGAGAGCGGCTCCGCCATTGCAACTGTGACCTTGCGATTGGATGCCACGACTCCACCGAATGCCGAAACAGGATCGCACGCATGTGCCTTGGCATAGGCATCTGCAATATCTGATCCGGTTGCGATTCCACATGGGTTTGCATGCTTGATGATGGCCACACATGGCTCGGAGTGATCGAGCGCTGCCCGCCAGGCAGCATCGGCGTCGGTGTAATTATTAAATGACATCTCTTTGCCATGTGATTGCACGGCATTGACGATTCCTGGAGGGCCACCAGCAAAGACGGCAGCGCTCTGATGAGGATTTTCACCATAACGAAGTGAAGCTTGACGCTTCCAAATGAGACCAAGCCAATCTGGATTTTCCATAGAAATTGTTGAGCCAAGCCAGCTAGCAATCGTTAAATCATATTCAGCTGTAGTGCGGAAAACTTCAAGGGCAAGCGCCTTACGCTCTTCAGCTGTAAATCCACCCGCTTTAATAGATTCAATGACGTGGTCATACTGGCGCTCATGACAGACAACAGCGACAGAGCCGTGATTCTTAGCTGCGCCACGCAACATCGACGGACCGCCGATATCGATCTGTTCGATGCAATCTTCAAACTTTGCACCCGACATGATTGTCTTTAGAAATGGGTAGAGATTGATGACCACGAGATCAAAGGGCTCGATATCAAGCTCTTTAATTGCAGCAAGGTGCTCTGGATTATTTTGATCAGCCAAGATGCCTGAGTGCACACGTGGGTGAAGTGTCTTCACGCGTCCACCCATGATTTCTGGAAAACCTGTGTAGCTGCTTACTTCTGTCACGGCGATGCCGGCATCGGCAAGAGTCTTTGCAGTTGATCCGGTGGAGAGAATCTCAACACCCGCATCAGCGAGAACGCGACCGAGTTCGAGGAGACGGTCCTTGTCATAGACGCTCAGAAGTGCGCGGCGGATTGGTTTGCGATCAGACATTATGGCTTCTCCAGGGTTGCTAGGACTTGGCGAATGGTCGCAACGATGAGACCGCGTTCGACAATCTTAATGCGCTCATGGAGCGACTCCTCGGTATCGCCCTCGAGAATCGCTACTTTCTCCTGAGCGATGACTTGACCGGTATCCACACCGGCATCCACCCAATGGATTGTGGTGCCGGTTTCGGTTGCACCTGCGGCCATCGCATCACGGACGGCATGTGCACCGGGAAAGAGAGGCAGTAGGGCGGGATGGCTATTAATAATTTTGAAACGTGAAGTAATTGCTTCGGGCAAGATGCGCATAAAACCTGCGCTGACAACTAAATCAGGGCGAAGTGCAGCAATCAGATTTTCAAGTTCTGCATTCCAGAGCGAACGATCTTCGAGCATTGGAATTAAGTAGCTCTCAATATGTCGCATTTCAGCGCGTTGTAATACCTGTGCACCTGGTTTATCGCAAACAAGTGCAACTACTTCTGCGCCATCAATGGTGAAATCAGCATCGAATATCGCTTGCGCTAGTGAGCCAGAGCCTGAAGCTAGTATGACGATGCGCTTCATCGCTGATTTCTTGCAGCAAAGAATGTTGTAAGAGCAGCACCCAGCGCAATCTCAAGAATTGCCGTCAAACCAAACTTCCATATAGAGACACCGAATGCGCCCATCTCTTCAGTCATGAGAGAGCCACTTGAAAGATAAGCGGTGATCACAATGAAGATTGCAAGAAATAGCTCAGTTTGCAAGAGGAGCTTAATTCCAGATTCAAGTGTCCAATAAGCTAGCAACGCACCCATCGCGACAAAGAAGAGAGCTGATGCAATAAAAAGTGGGTGGCGGGCCGTTGGAAGAATTCCAAGAAGCGGAAAGACTGGCAGTTGATCAGAATGGTGCCACCACGGTGAAATGAGGGTTCCTGCACCCACTGCAAAACCTGACCCTGCAACATATGATGCAAATGCAATAGCTGCATTGGGAAGATAGAGGAGGTTGAGAAGCAAGAGGAGCACTCCCCCGAAGATTCCGGGTTGTAGCGCAACCGAGAGTGTCTTTACTTGGTCAAAGTTTACAAAGATCAAAATGCCCACGAAGAGTAATGCGCTTCCAACAATCACAGACATGATGCGCGTCGCAATGATGACCGGGGTTGAGATAGGCAAACGAGAGCCGCATGTCAGAGTTGCGATTAAAGAGATAATGAATGCGAATATCGGTGCCAAGTACCACTTCGGCATCACTGTTGGCGAGGTTGTCAGATAAGCGAGTGCAGTGACAATGATTGTGTAGAAAATTGAATAGATGGTGCGCACGCCATTGATATCGTGGAAATCGCCCTGCAGACGATCGAGTGCACGGTTGAACGTTGAACGAATCGCAAAAAATGGCAGTGCGATTGCTCCCCATGGAAGATAGGAGAAAAAGCCTGGAATCCCTGTCGGAGGAAGCGCCAATGAAAATGGAATGTGGTGTGCGCCAAGCCAAATCCAGGCAGCACCACGTATGGGATCAGTTGTTGTTCCAGTTGCACTTCCTGCAGTTGCCCATGCAACAAGCGCGATAAATGCAAACGGGAGCAGCACGAGTGCTGCTCCACGTATTGCGTGAGACAACGAGACCGAGAGGACGCGTTGCATCG
>CALJUA010000093.1 GCA_937975715.1 uncultured Candidatus Planktophila sp. | reverse complement strand
TAATGCTCTTGTTTTTGACCAAGTCCCACGCTTGAACTTTGCCCGCTAAGTTCATCGTGATGTACATCTTTGTCTCATCTGGAGAAAGAACGATCGCGCGAGGATTTGTTCCAACGGGAATCAAAGTTTTTGTGAAATCTTCAAGGTTAATGCGGTGGACTTGAGATCCGCCCATCTCGGCAACATAGGCAAATTTGCTGTCTTTGGTGATCGCTATTCCGCGTGGGTACTTTCCAATTTTGATGGACTTTAGAGTCTTGCCGCTCTCGATGGAGATCACCGTGACGGTATATGAGCACCAATTACTTACGAGGATGTACTTATTATCTGGCGTTACCTTTACAACTTTAGGAACAGAGCCGACAGGAAATACAGCATCAATCTTCTTAGACTCGAGATTTACTCGTGAGAGAAAGCTGGTGTCATAACCAGACGCAGGAGAACACGTGTCGTGGCCTTCTTTATTAAAACCTTTGCCATACATCGCATAGTTGGTGAAGTAGAGATACTTTCCATCGGGCGAAAAGGCACCTTCAACTGGTGCACCTTTGTATGTACCTGAATATTGTGAATATCCGAAGTCTGAAAGGACTACAGAATCAGGCACTGTTGCAATCAGCTCTGATTTGTTGGCGTCGTAAATAGTGACGTTATGACTGTACATCATGCTGTGCGCACTCACTAGCCCTGAACCAGATGCGAGAACTGACTTTGGAGAGATCTTTCCTCCGATTGTCTTTACTAAGACCATCTTCTGTTCGGAGTTGAGTGGTTCTGCTTCAGCTGGCACGAAAGAAGTTATTAATGCCAGGGTTGTGGCGAGGATCAAGGGTGAGCGCATATAGGTATGTTATCCCTATGGAATCCCTGCTGTACTCGATAGCTGGCCTACCAGTTCATCCCCTTGTAGTGCACTTTGCCGTTGTAATCCTTCCGTTAAGTGCGCTGGCTCTGATTTTTCTCATTTACACTCCAAAATTGAAAAGCCAATATTCGTTTATTACTGCAGTTGCAGTGGTTCTTGGATCCGCGGCTACATTGATCTCAAAACAATCCGGTGAAGCTCTAGCAGAAAAGATTGGTACACCTGTGAAGCACGCAGATTATGCATCGCTATTAACGTATACAGCTTTTTTCTTTATGGTCCTTACTTTGATCTGGTACCGCTCTAACAAAGGACGCAAATCACGTGTTGTGACACCACTTGGACACACGACTGTTCTTGCTGCGATCGCTGTCTTGATTCTTACATTCCTCACAGGACACACAGGCGCGCAGGCAGTATGGGAAGGAAAACTTCCGACAGCAACAAAAGTGACTGCAACTCCTAAGGCGACTGCAAAGGCAACAAAGAAGGCCACTTCAAAGGCGACAACTTCTTCCACTGTTAAGACATATTCAGCAGCCGATGTCGCAGCGCATGCAACGCAGAGCGATTGCTGGACGATCGTGAGCGGAAATGTTTATGACCTCACCAAGTGGATCTCAAAGCACCCTGGCGGTTCTAGCCCCATCATCGCTATGTGTGGAAAAGATGGCACTGCAGGTTTTACCGGTCAACATCGCGGTCAACCGAAGCCAGCTAATGAGCTCGCTTCATTCAAAATCGGTAAGTTCGCTTAATTTTCTGTAGCAATTTAGACTGCTGCAATGGCAATTAAAATCTGGAAAGCTAAGGATGCTGCTCGATGCATCATCGTTCCAAGCGCACTTGATCACAAGTACTCACGTGGCACATTGGGGGCAATCACCGGTTCCGCAAAATATCCAGGTGCTGCTGTATTAACAACCAGCGCTGCAATTGCCACCGGTCTAGGTGCGCTTCGCTTTCATAGCAATTCAGGGCTTGCCCATTTAGTTCTGCACCGCTCCCCTGAAGCAATTGTTCAGCCTGGTCCTGTCACTGCCTGGCTTGCCGGTTCTGGGATTGATTCAAAGAAATACAGTGATATCACAACCTGGCTTCGTCATCGTTGGTTTGTACTTCTCAATCGTCAATCAGTTCCTACAGTTCTAGACGCCGGTGCACTTCACCTCGCAGGTTCTCTCGAGCAACCAACCTTAATTACTCCTCATTCTGGCGAACTTTCTAAGCTTTTGGCAGAACGCGGAATCGTTGCAAGTGCCGAACTCATTGAATCTAACCCTCGCGAATGGGCACAGAAAGCATCTGAGCTACTTGCTGTCACTGTTTTACTAAAGGGATCGAAGACTGTTGTCGCACAGGATAGTTACGTACTGGAACTTCCCATTGCTACACCATGGCTTGCAACAGCTGGATCCGGTGATGTTCTTGCCGGAATTATTGGTGCACTCGTTGCAACTAATTACATTGAAATCCTCAATGACACTCGCAGACTTGCAGACGTTGCAGCTACTGGCGCCTTCATTCATAACAAGGCGGCCGAGATGATCTCTGGCGGAGGCCCTCTCAGCGCCTCAGGAATCGTCGAGGCAATTCCACAAGCGGTAGCTTCAATCCTCAAATAGAGCGGGCGTTCCCTGAGGTAACTTCACGTTATCTTCACAAGAGCATCACATCACTACTGCCAGCTCACTTTTGTCGATACCGTCATCGACATGGACACATTTACCATTGATAAGCCACGAATCCTCATCCTCGATTGCAATCGCTTTGAACTCGCCACTCTGGCCGATTCGCTGCGGATGCAAGGTCTCGATGTCGTAGGCCAGGCATCAGATACCCAGAGCGCACTTGCTCTCTTTCGCGCGGTACATCCTGAATCCGTCCTCTTTAACTATCAGGGATGCGATCAATCATGTATCGATCTCCTCTTCACCTTCCGCAAACTCAATCCAACGCTCGGCATAGTCCTATTGACGGATTCACCAGATCTACGTCTCTACGGAATCCGCCAGGAAGATCTGCCACATGGAACTCAGTTGATTGAAAAGTCAGCGCTTAATGATCTCCATGAAATTCGCAACGCAGTTGATATTGCAAATAAGCCAGAGTCACGGACTGCTTGGATTGCGAATGAATGGGATGCATCTCTTAGCTCGCTCACCGATATTCAGATCGAGACGCTTCGCCTCTTGGCGCTGGGCCTCAGTAATTCCGATATCGGCAAGGCGCGTTTTGTCAGTGAGAAATCCGTCGAACAAACCATCACCCGCATCGCGCAGCACCTTCATGTTGTGCACGAAAAAGGTCGCAATATGCGAGTAATCCTCGCATCCGAGTACTTCAAGTGGCTCGGCTCTCCTCGAGAGCACGCAATCTAATTCAATAGCCGTACTGTAAAGTTCAGGGCATGTCCTCTGAACTTACCGTCGCTGATTTACGTGCACGGTGGAACGAGGTTCTCGATCTCCTAGAGCGCGCTAACCGTGTTGCTTGGATGGCTTTCTTTGATGGCCGCCTCGAATCATTTGATAACGGCCGCCTCACTCTCGATTTTTCAGATCCAGCGAAACTTGCAATGGGCCATGATTATCGCGAAGCGCGTCTGCGAATGGCACCTCAACTTCAAAGCGTGATTCGTGATGTTTTCGGCATCTCCGTTGTCATCATCGAAAAGTAAACGAACATGAAGAAGGCAATTGCATCTCTCTCGGCAGCAGTCATGCTCTCCTTCCCTATTACTGCAGCGCCTTCACAGGCTGCGCCAGTTGAATCCATTCTTGCGATGGCAGGTCCTGGCAATCGCATTCATGGCGCAGATATCTCACGTTGGCAACATCCCAATGACAAGCCCATCAACTTCGTAAAGATGCATGCAGCTGGTCTGCGCTTTGTCATGATCAAAGCTTCGGATTCACGCCAAGATGCAGATCGATTGGCAGTGAAATACGTTGCAGCAGACCGCAAAGGTGCGCAAGATGCCGGAATCTATACCGGCTTCTATCACTATGCGGTTCTGCCAGATGTCTCCACAAGTTCTGCAGTTGTAAAGGATGCGACAGTGCAGGCTCAGAAAGCGATCTGGCGCCTCGGTTCATTGGGTGGCTATAACGAGATGGACCTGCCCTACGCACTTGATCTTGAAAATAACTGCGTCCGCTATCGCTCTAATAAGTCTTGCTCAAAACGTGCCTCGAAGAGCGCGGTCACTTTATGGGCCAAGACATTTCTCTCCGCAATCAAGGAGAAGACCGGTCGCACGCCAATTTTCTATTCGTATCCGACCTTCCTGGAAAGTGCGATGAGCCGCGATAAAGAGCTCGCTCAATATCCTTTGTGGCTGGCGCAATACGCCATCGATCCGGCGATTCCTACCGCTCAACCCGGACTTAAGAACATTGGTTGCTACGTACATTCATGGACATCGTCGTCCTGTAAATCCCAATGGACGGTATGGCAGTACACCTCGTGTGGAATCGCACCTAAGTACGGCGTCCCTGGAACCCGCCTTGATCTCAATGTCTTCCGCGGCACACAAGAGGCCTTCCTTGCACTGGCGTCTGGCACATGGGTACCAGAAGAGACCGATTTGATGCCACATAACGAAACTTCAACTGCAGTACTGGATTACATGGTTGCTACTGCCACAGATAAATATGTGGTCTTTTCGCTGCAAGTGCTGCGGCCAGATGGTTCTCCCGTTGTTACAGGTGATGTGAAATTTGTTTCCGGTCCAAATGCGACACCGTTTAAGTTTTCACAATCAGTAACTCGAGCTACAAGTGGTTATTGGAAGATTGCACTCAAGACAGATTTACCTGGAACATGGAATGGCGAACTTCGTTTTAACGATCCATCAGGTACACATGCAGATGTGGCCCTACCGGTGACCTTTACATTAGCTCAAGGCGTCACACCTTTACCAACGCCAAGCCCAACACCTAAGGCAACGCCAAAGCCAGTTACTTCAAATGGTTGTAAGAACCAAATTAAGAATTGATAAGCGCGTTGAGCGCTTCTACTTCAGCAGCAACTTGATCTTTATATGCAGCTACTGAATCCTTCTTATCCTTTGCGCTCCAGCCCAAGACCGGTGCAATCAGCGATGCAATCTCATCTGCAAGATCGACGCCTGCATGAGGCGCCTCAAAAGCCAGACGCGTGCGACGAGAAATTACATCATCAACGCTCATCGCACCTTCATGCGATGCCGCATAAACAATTTCAGCCTTGAGGTATGGAAGGTCTGCCGCAAGGGGCTTTGCGAGCTTCTTATCTTCAGTAATCAACTCGAGAACTTCGCTGATCAGCGATCCATAACGATTGAGTAAGTGAATAACGGTTTTCTCTTCGAGTCCGTACTGAGCTGCAATCTGAGCGCTCTGTTGTGCAAGTGCGTAATAACCATCAGCGCCTACAAGAGGGAGTTTCTCTGTAATTGACTCTTTCACAATGCGACGAAGGTCGGTGACTGCAAGATCAATCGCATCCTTACCCATCACGCGATAGGTGGTGTATTTACCGCCCGCGATACTGACAAAACCTGGTGCACTGCGATCTGTTGTGTGTTCGCGGGAGAGCTTTGTTGTCGCAGAGCCCTTCTTATTTGCTACCAGTGGGCGTAAACCTGCATAGACACCGATGATTTCCTCACGCTTTAACTGTGGGTCGAGGACTTTATTGGCTTGATCCAAGATGTATTGCACATCATCAGAAGTTGCATATGGATGTGCGCGATCTCCATCGTAAGGAGTATCAGTTGTACCCACGATCCACTTATCGCCCCAAGGAATAAGGAAGAGGACAGATACTGCGGTCTTCAAAATAATGCCGGTGTTGGACTTAATCGCATCTCCAGGCACGACGATATGAACACCCTTAGACATTGTGACGCCATAGCCGGGTGTGAGATCAAACTTTGCATGCATCTCATCGCTCCAGATACCTGCGCACATGACGACAGATTTGGCAGAGACTTTAATCTTCTTGCCAGTCTCGGTATCAATGACTGTCGCACCGACGACCTTCTTGCCATCTTTAATCAGTTGGTCAACTTCGACTCGTGTAGCAATCGTCGCGCCATGGCGACGAGCTGTACGAATAATCGTCATTGTGTGGCGTGCATCATCGACCTGTGCGTCGTAATACTTCACGGCACCAGTGACAATGTCTTGTCGCAATGAAGGTGCAATTTCTGCGATCTTCTTCTGAGACATATGTTTGTGCCAGGGAAGTGCACGCTGGAATCCACGCAGTACGTCATAGAGAGCAAGACCTGCTCCAACGTAAGCGCGATCTTTCGCCTTTTCATGAAGCGGGTATAGGAATCCAACAGGCTTAACAAGGTGTGGGCTGAGAGATGAAACCATAAGTTCGCGCTCATGAAGTGCTTCGCGTACTAATTTAAAATCGTATTGTTCTAGGTAACGTAATCCACCGTGAATTAACTTGCTAGAACGACTTGAAGTACCGGATGCGATATCGCGGGCTTCGACGAGGGCAACTTTCAAACCACGTGATGCCGCATCGAGTACAGCGCCGGCACCGGTGACTCCGCCGCCGATTACGAGAACATCGAACTCCTCTTTCGCCAAGGTGCTGATTGCAGCATCGCGTTGTTCAGGGCTGAGTTCTGATGAAAACATGGCGGCTATACCGATTTCCTGAGAGTTTGAGTAGGCTTAAGGATATGGCATTCGTAGGCAGTTTGGACCAGGGAACCAGTAGCACTCGCTTTATGATCTTTGATCAGGGCGGAAAAGTCGTTGGTCAACATCAATTAGAACATCGACAGATACTTCCCCAGGCCGGTTGGGTCGAGCACGATGCAGCAGAAATCTGGGACCGAGTTCAAGAGGTCATCGCCGGAGCTCTCAAGCAGGCAAACCTCATTGGATCACAGCTTTCATCCATTGGAATCACCAATCAGCGCGAGACCACAGTGGCGTGGGATGCATCTACCGGCCAACCACTTCATAACGCGATTGTCTGGCAGGACGTTCGAACCGCTTCTTACCTTGAAGGCATCTCCGAGCAATCTCGTACGACGCTGACACATAAAAGTGGCCTCACAGTTGCTCCGTACTTCGCCGGCAGCAAGATGCATTGGTTAATCGAAAATTCAGCCGCTGTGCGCGAAGCAATTGCTTCAGGAACCGCCCGCTTTGGCACTATCGACAGCTGGTTGCTGTGGAATCTCTCTGGCGGAACTCAAGGCGGAGTCCACTTCACAGATGTCACAAACGCGAGCCGCACATTATTGATGAATCTCGAGACTCTGGATTGGGATCAAGAACTTCTCGATATCCTTGAAGTCCCTCGCTCTGTACTCCCTGAAATTAAATCTTCATCAGAGATTTACGCTCACACCAACCCTCATGGCCCATTAGGTGCTGCAGTTCCAATTGCAGGAATCTTGGGCGACCAACAAGCTGCAATGGTGGGTCAGGTCTGTTTCGATCGTGGTGAGTCAAAGACAACCTATGGCACCGGAAACTTCGCTCTTCTCAATACCGGCACAGATATCGTGCGGTCTAAAAATGGTTTGCTGACAACTGTTTGCTACAAATTTGGTGATCAGCCTGCTCGTTATGCGCTAGAAGGATCCGTTGCAGTGACGGGTTCTGCAATTCAATGGTTACGTGATCAGCTGGGCATTATTACTCATGCTGCAGATACCGAAAGCCTGGCATCATCTGTGACGGATACTGCCGGTGTCTACTTTGTTCCTGCTTTCTCAGGCCTCTTTGCTCCTTATTGGCGCAGTGATGCTCGCGGAGTAATTGTCGGATTAACTCGCGCAGCAACTAAGGCACATCTTGCACGAGCTGCACTTGAAGCTATTTGTTATCAGACTCGCGATGTGATGGATGCGATGGTTGCCGACTCAGGTGTTCCTATGACCGAGATGCGGGTCGATGGTGGAATCACTGCAAACTCTCTCTGCATGCAGATGCAGGCAGACATCATGGGAATCGATATCACTCGCCCGCTGATTACTGAGACAACTGCACTTGGCGCTGCATATGCAGCAGGTCTTGCGGTCGGAGTTTGGTCCAATACAGATGAATTAAAATCTCAATGGCAGCAATCTCGTCGTTGGAATCCAACAACTACCGCTGAAATCCGTGAAGTTGGTTATTCAGGATGGAAGAAGGCAATCGAACGCACCCTGAACTGGGCTTAATCGGGATAGGCTTGCGCCACTATGAACGAGATTAAAGAACTTTCAGCAGGAGTCATACGTACCGATCGCACCATGAATGACGGTCGCACGATTCGTTATTACGACACTGCCGGACAATCTCGAACAGCTGCAGATCAGCGCGAAAAAGAAGAACAGCCTGGTATCGGCGAACTCCGCCTCGATCCCTTGGTCAACGAATGGGTTGCAATGGCAGCTCATCGCCAAGGTCGCATCTTCTTGCCACCTAAAGAGCTCTGCCCGCTCTGCCCAACAACCGGCGAACTCCTTACCGAAATTCCAGAATCTGAATATGAAGTGGTTGTCTTTGATAACCGCTCACCATCTCTTCGCCCGCCTATCGATGACTTTGCGCTGCCTGATTTAGTGGGCGCAGATACCGATGAAGGTGTCGCTGCAGGCAAGTGTGAAGTCATCTGCTTTACCGGTGATCACGGAGGGTCGTTTAAGACTCTCTCTCCTCAGCGCGTACGCACACTTCTTGAGGCATGGCGCGATCGCACCGCAGAGCTCTCAACACTTCCCTATGTCGAGCACATCGCTCCCTTTGAAAACCGCGGGGAAGAAATCGGTGTGACTCTCGCCCACCCACATGGCCAGATTTACGCATATTCATACCTACCACCGCGCGTTCAAAAGATGCTCGCAGTCGCTCAGGCACACAAGGAGAAGACAGGTCACGTTCTCTTTGACGATGTCTTGGCTCGCGAACTTCGCGACAGCGTACGCATCATTGCTCGCAATGAACATTGGGTTGCATACACCCCTTATGCATCACGTTACCCATTTGAGATTCACGTTGTTCCATTGCAGCCGGTAGCAGATCTCACTGAGCTCTCCCCTGCTGCTTGTGATTCCTTCCCACCTATTGCAATCGAAGTCATGCAACGTCTTGATGGTGTCTTTGGAATCGAGATGGCATACATCGCTGCCTGGCATCAGGCTCCTGTGCGCCAAGGCCGCGATCTATTGCGCCTTCATTGGCAGATCACTTCTGTCCGTCGCGCACCAGGAAAGTTGAAGTACCTTGCAGGTTCTGAATCTGCAATGGGAGCTTTCATCATGGATATGAAGCCAGAGCAATCTGCTCAGCAGTTGAAAGATGTAAAGCTTTAAGCCATGGCAAGCCTTGAAAATACATTTCTAGAAATCTTTGGCCATAAGGCAGAAGTTCTTGCTGAAGCACCAGGTCGCGTCAATCTCATCGGCGAACACATCGATTACAGCGAAGGTTTTGTACTTCCTTTTGCCATTGCAGATCGCACCTTTGCTGCGATTGCGCGCAATAACGATGGTTTAGTACGTATTGCATCACAGCAACGTAAGAACCGTATCTTCACCATTGATATCAAAGATGTTCATCCTGGAAGTGCTGGCGAATGGGAAAAGTATGTTCTCGGTGTTATCTGGACTATGGGCGTTACTTCGGGTGTCGATATCTTGGTCGATGGCCATGTTCCATCTGGCGCAGGACTTTCATCCTCGGCCGCACTTGAGTGCTCTGTAGCAGTTGGTCTGAATACTCTCTTTAATCTCGGCAAGTCACTTGAAGATATGGCTCGGGCAACTCAAAAGGCCGAGAACGATTACGTGGGAATGCCCTGCGGAATCATGGATCAATCAGTTTCCTTGATGGGCCGCGAAGGTTCTGCTCTCCTGCTTGATTGCCGCGATTTAACAACAGAGTCAGTACCGTTCGATGTTGCCTCTGCAGGACTTGAACTCCTGATTATTGATACCCAGGCACATCATGCTCTGGTCGATGGCGGCTATGCCGAACGACGTGCATCCTGCGAATCAGTTGCTGCAAAATTTGGAATTCCTTCAATGCGCCACTTAACAATGGATGTGCTTGATGCTCGTAAATCTGAAATTACAGAGACCGAATACTTTCGCGCACGCCATGCAGTTACTGAGATTCAACGCGTTAAAGATGCAGTGACTGCTCTTCGCACTAATGATTTTGTAACTCTTGGCCATCTCATCAATGAATCCCACAATTCACTTCGTGACGATTACACCGTTTCCTGCGTAGAACTCGATGAGGCAGTGGATGCATCTCGTAGGGCAGGCGCACTCGGTGCTCGTATGGTCGGTGGTGGCTTTGGTGGAAGTGCGATTGCGCTGATTAAGGCAGACCAGATTGAACTTACGAAAGATGCAATCCGATCTGCCTATGCAGCAAAGGGCTTTAAAGCTCCTCGCTTCTTTACATCTCTGCCAAGTGCAGGTGCTTCAGCTCGTTCAGTGCATTAATTAGTTGAACTTGGCGCAGATCCCAGAGTCACAGTAAAGGTCTTATCTCCACCGGTTGGCAGAGTGACGGTTACCGTGACTTTAGAGCCAGGCGCCATTGAGCGAATTTTCACAATTGCACTTTCTGCATCGACTGTCTTAGCACCGTTAATTGCAATGATGATTGAACCTGCTGGGATTCCAGCTTTCTCTGCTCCTTCACCTGTGCTGAGGCGTGAAATCTTTGCACCGATTCCTGTGTAGCTAGAGTCGAAGTAGACGCCGAGAACTGGTCGAGTTGATTTACCGGTTGCGATGATTTCATCAATGATGCGCTTTGCCTCATTGATTGGAATCGAGAACCCAAGTCCGATATTTCCACTAGAGCTTCCTGAAGTCAGGGTTGCGATTGCAGAGTTAACACCAATCAAGCGGCCCTGTGAGTCAACGAGTGCGCCACCGGAGTTTCCTGGGTTAATTGCAGCATCTGTCTGGATTGCATTCACGTAGGACTCTGCTCCCGCTGTGCCAGTAGTAACCGGACGATTGAGAGAAGAGACGATTCCACTTGTCACTGTATTGGCCAGGCCAAGAGGTGAACCGATGGCAAGAACTGGATCTCCGACGCTGACCTGAGATGAATCACCTAAAGTGATCGCAGGAAGATTTCCAATATTGACCTTAAGAACTGCGATGTCGTAATTGGAGTCACGACCAACGATTGTTGCCTTGTATTGATCTCCATTAACAAGCTCGACTGTAATAGTTCCACCAGTTGCAGCATCAGCTACTACGTGATTATTTGTGATGATGAATGACGATGTCGCTGATGTCTTATAGATGGAACCTGAGCCGTTGCCACCTCCTGATGCTGTGGTTACTTTGATTGAGACGACTGAAGGCGTGACTAGAGATGCGATCGTCTTTGCATCGATTGCTGTGCTGCCGCTTGCTCCCCCTATGACAACAGCGGTGCGAGTACTTGAGCATGTGCCATTGGTGGCGAGATAGAGAGCCTTCGTACGATTATCGGCGCATGCTGTGATGGTTGGAGTCGGTGTTGTTGCTGCAGTCGCCATAGTTCCGGCTACTGCTGCACCTGCTACAAATGCGATGATGGTTTTGAAGTTCTTCATGGGAGACATATTGCCCGAGGAGGCTGAGATTTTCCTGTTGAGCAGATGTGAGGATTTTTAAGCCTGGATGAGGTGAAGCTCCCTGACTTGGATTCGAACCAAGAACCTGTCGATTAACAGTCGACTGCTCTGCCGTTGAGCTATCAGGGATTGACGTTGTGCGGAGCGCACTCTATCGCACGCCTGGGAGAGCGACAAAATTAAAGGCTGCCGACCGCCAAATCATGCAGGCTTCGGCGGGCACTTTCCAGGGCCACCAATTGGGCAAATGCGGCGTTGTACTCATCCCCATTTTCAACTGGGTTAAGTCGTTGGAGGCGAGACTTGAGATCTGCAATCGCACGAGAGATTCCGACTTCACGAAGTCGCGCGACGATGCTGGAGACATAGCGTTCAGTGATTTCACCTTCTGCGCGAATTGGCTCGACAGATAATTCTGTGAAGAGCGCCTTCATCTGAGGGTCTTCAATTTCTTCTGTTGTAAATGCTCGCGTAGCACCAAGTGAGTTAATAGTCGCAGCTAGCGCCTTGTATGCAGGATGAGTAAATGAACCATCTTCAATTGTTGTCCAACTTGAAACAAGCGCTGGCAATTGAACGCGAGCTTTAAGAACTTCGCGCTCTAACATCAAAGTTGGTTCGAGTGGATCTGGACGCCATGAGTTCTCAGGTGTTCCCTCTTCGACTGCATCATGAGTTGGTGCAACTCGCCTGACTCCTTGTGCAACTGCACGAGAAACGATTTCAACTTCTACGCCGAGCCAGCCAGCGAGTAAGCGTGTGTACTCGGGGCGAAGAGATTTGTCACGAATCTGACTGACGAGCGGCGCAGTTGCATTGAGCGCATTAACGCGTCCCTCAGCGGTATTGAGATTGTGCTGATTGAGCTCAGTCTTGATCGCAAACTCAAATAATGGAATTCGACGAGCAATGAGATCGCGCAACGCTAAATCGCCCTTGTGCTGACGTAAATCGCATGGATCGAGACCATCGGGTTCGACTGCAACGAATGTCTGGGTCACAAACTTTTGGTCTTCATTAAATGCGCGCATGGCAGCTTTTTGGCCTGCGGCATCACCATCGAATGTAAAGATAACCTCACCGCGGAAAGCATCATCATCCATGAGCAAACGGCGAATAATGCGAATGTGGTCTGCGCCAAATGCGGTTCCGCAGGTAGCAACTGCAGTTGTGATGCCGGCAAGGTGGCAGGCCATGACATCTGTATAGCCTTCAACAACTACTACCTGGCGCTTTTTAGCGATCTCTTTCTTCGCCATATCAAGGCCATACAAGACTTGGCTCTTCTTATAAATCGGAGTCTCAGATGTGTTGAGGTACTTAGGGCCTTGGTCTTCTGCATCGCTGGCAAGTTTGCGAGCACCGAAACCAACTACATCACCAGTAATATCTTTGATCGGCCAGACCAAGCGATTGCGGAACTTATCAATGGGGCCTCGTTCGCCCATCTTGGAAAGTCCTGCGAGCTCAAGTTCATCAATCGTAAAGTTGAGTGCGCGAAGATGCTTTGTTAATACATCCCAACCATTAGGCGCGTAGCCAACTCCGAATGCCTCACACGCTGCGCGATCGAACCCTCGCTTTGTGAGGAGCTCGCGGCCAATTGCTGCATCAGGTGATGTATTGAGAAGGTGCTGAAAGAACTTTGCAGCTTCTACGTGTGCCGCCACTAAGCGAGAGCGATTTCCTACTGGAGCTTTCTGTCCGCCTGAATATTCTTCATATCGAAGTGTGTAGCCCATACGATCTGCAAGGCGTTCGATTGTCTCTGTAAATGAGAGATGGTCAATCTTCATTAAGAATGCGATGACATCGCCACCGGTTTGGCAACCAAAGCAATGGAAGTAGCCCTTGCTAGGCGTTACGTGAAATGACGGTGACTTCTCATCATGGAATGGGCAGAGGCCCTTCTTCTGTCCGCCGCCTGCATTCTTGAGCTGGACGTAATCCCCGACTACCTCATCGATGGGTGCGCGTTCGCGGATGTACTGGACATCTTCATCTCTAATGCGACCGCTCATGTTGCTACCTTAACCGCGACTTCCGGAAAGTCCACTTAAACGTGCATGGAGAGCGTAAGCGCCTGGGTCAGTCAGACTCGCAATCTGGTCAATCACGACACGAAGGCGAGCTGCATCGTCGGCAGCGTTCTTCCAATCATCTTCAAAGATGGGATCCAGCTCAAGTGGCGCCTTTGTGTACAACATCTCTACGAGTTCACGAATAACAACTTGCTGCTTCTCGTAACGCTCTTGTGATGCCGCTGCATTAATTAGATAGTGGCCAGCAACTGCCTTGAGGAGATCGACTTCAATGACTGCTTCGCGAGGAATAACCAGGTTGGCGCTATAGCGAGAGAGATTACCTGCGCCATGGATTGCACGAGTTTCGCGTTCTGCTGCTCCCACAAAACGACCAATCAACTGTGAAGTGGTGTCTTTCAGACGGGCAAGAGATGCGTGTGTGCGATCAAAGCCTCTTGGCCAGCAAGAGAGTGAAGCAAGGCGCTCAAGAGCAGCTGCTGCTTCATCTTTTGTTGCATCTGATTTGTAATCAGTTGCCATCACTGAATAGAGAACATCAAAATCACGCTCGAAATCATTGACTGTCACTTGGCCAGCGAAGATTGCATCCTCGAGATCGTGAACTGAGTACGCACAGTCGTCGGACCAATCCATGATCTGAGCTTCGATGCACTTTCGACCTTCTGGTGCGCCTATGCGCATCCAATTGAAGATTTCAACATCATCTGCATAGACGCCGAACTTCCGTGGATTTACTTGGTTGCTCCATGGGTACTTTGTTGCAGCATCTAGAGAAGCGCGGGTGAGATTGAGACCGATGCTCTTGCCGTTGGCATCGACTGTCTTTGCTTCGATGCGAGTTAATAATCTAAAGCTCTGCGCATTACCTTCGAAGCCGCCGCAATCGACCGCCACTTCTGCAAGTGCTTCTTCGCCATTGTGGCCAAATGGTGGGTGGCCAAGGTCATGTGAAAGACATGCAGTCTCGAGTAAATCTGGATCTGCACCTAGCGATTCGCCGAGTTCGCGGCCAATCTGCGCGCATTCGAGTGAATGTGAAAGACGTGTGCGCTGAAAGTCATTCTCCCAAGGGACGGCGACCTGGGTCTTGGCCGCCAATCGACGAAGGGCTGCGCTATGGATAACGCGTGCGCGATCGCGCATAAATTCGGTACGGCCCGCTCGCTTTGCAGGTTCATCGAGGAAGCGATCTTGATCGCTCGACGAGTATCCCGAAACGAAGGTAGCCACAGTCGTACCTTATAAGCCCTTCATCGATATTGGGCTATTAGGTAGATGGTCACTGATATTGATACCTCGTCGCCCTAGGGTTACGTACGCCAAATAAGCGCCAGCCTCGCGTGCCAAGTAGCGAAGACGTGAATTCTTTAATGAGTTCGGACCTCCCTGGACCGGTGAACATGATGCTATTGCACCGAGGTCTTCTGCCATCGTGATTGTGCGATTGCAGTGATATGGGTCAGTCGCAATAACAACATTGGTGAGATTGCGCCTCTTCATCTCTGCAACATATGCAATAGTCTGAGTTCGTGTATCACGACCAGCTGGAATAGAGATGATTGCACTGCGCTTTACGCCATTATGGCGCAACCAATATGCGCCAGCTGCTGCCTCAGTTGTGCGATCGCCAGGTGCACCAGATCCGACAGTGATGATCAACGGCGTAAGTCCTAATAAATAAAGTCGTTTTGCTTCTTGCAGGCGAGCGAGGAGAACATCGCCCGGTGCTCCATTGAGTTGCGCAGCACCAGGAACAACGACAACTTCAGCGCTGCGAATTATCGGGTGGTGTGCGGCATTCCAAGTAACAAAGAGTGCGTAACCAGGAACCGCAATAACAATAGTCAGGACAAGTGTGACCAGGCGGCGAATGAGCTTAAACATCATCCACCTGAGAACATATCTTCAGCTTCGAGATGAATCATCTCATCTGGATCCTTCAACCAGCCGTCAGGAAGTGTGGGTGCGCGTCCATGACTTGTTCGGCCACGAGGTTTTTCAGCTACTTCAACTGGGTATGGCTGATCCTCAAGTTGGTTGAGTAATGAACGCAGCTCTTCAAGGGAAGAGACCATTCCGAATTGGCGGCGAAGCTCGCTTGGAACTCGGAAGCCCTTGAGGTACCAAGCCATATGTTTGCGAAGATCGCGACAGCCACGGATTTCAGATTCAAAGTAATCGACAATTAATTCACCGTGACGGAACATGACTTCCCGGACTTCAAAGAGTGTTGGCTGGACTGGTGATTGGCTACCTTGAAGAGCGGCAACTAAATCTGCGAACAACCATGGGCGACCAAGACATCCACGGCCCACAACTACACCTGCACAATTAGTTTGCTGCATCATCTCTACCGCATCGGCGCCTGTCCAAATATCTCCGTTACCAAGCACTGGCACACCGGTCGGTTTCAAATGTTCAACGAGATTCGCGATTGCAGACCAATCAGCCTTGCCTTCATACATCTGCTCTGCAGTGCGTGCGTGGAGTGCAACCCAAGCAACACCTGCTTCGGCTGCAGCCTTCGCCGCCTCCAAATATGTGTGGTGATCGGTATCGATACCGATACGCATCTTTACCGTTACTGGAATTCCGAATGGCTTAGCTGCCTCGACTGCGCCTTGCACAATTGCGCTAAAGAGTTTGCGCTTATATGGAAGCGCTGCTCCCCCGCCTTTGCGAGTTACCTTTGGAACAGGGCAACCAAAGTTCATATCGATATGGTCGGCAAGATTTTCGCGACCAATCATCTTTACCGCTTCAG
>CALJUA010000092.1 GCA_937975715.1 uncultured Candidatus Planktophila sp. | reverse complement strand
TTGGCAGCGGTGAGCCACTTAACTGGTGATTGTCCTGTGTCGCCATAACCCCGTAACGCTATCGTTCAAGTACCCTGCGCATGTGAAATCAACGCGCGCGATTCGAATAATTACATCACTCTCTGTGGGTGTTATAGCCCTCTCTGCCATTACCTGGCTTGGGCTTGGCCAGATCAGCGGCCAGATTTCGCGCATCGATGTCTTTGCAGGTTTAGGCGATCGACCTGAGAAAGTGAACTCGGCGCTGAATTACCTCGTGGTGGGTTCAGACAACCGCGAAGGTCTGACAAAAGAGCAGCTCAAGAAATTGCGCGTAGGTGGGGTCAAGGTTGCAGCAGGTGGTCGTTCGGACACCATGCTTCTGGTTCACATCAGCAAGAATCGCGATGCTGCATACATCGTCTCGCTGCCACGTGACACTCTCGTCACAATTCCAGAACACATCGGCGTTGATGGAAAATCACAAATCCCAGCACGTGATGGAAAACTCAATGCAGCATTTGCATATGGTGGGGCACCGCTTCTTATTCGCACAATTGAAGGAATGACACAGCTCAAGATTGATCACTATGTTGAAGTCAGCTTTGCAGGATTTGTGGGCGTTGTCGACGCACTCGGTGGAATTCAGGTCTGTTCAAAAGTTGCAATCAATGACCCTAAGAGCCACCTCGTCATGAGCGCTGGAAGCCATGTACTTGATGGCGTTGAATCATTGAAGTATGTACGTACTCGCGACTTCGATGGTCGTGGAGATATCGGTCGTATGGAACGTCAGCAACAATTCGTCTCTGCCATTATTCGCAAGGCGACTTCTTCAGGAACACTTCTTAATCCAATCAAGTTGGCTAATTTCTATAAGGCAACAATCTCTACAGTAAAGATGGATGAAGGCGTCAATAAGAATGACCTTCTCACTCTTGCTAAGCAGATGCGCAATCTCTCATCGGGAAATGTCCGCACGATGACTGTTCCGCTCTCGAACCCCAATGGCCGCCATCCGGTTTTAGGATCTGTTGTGATCTGGGATTCAGTATTGGCGCCAGAGCTCTGGAATCGCATTAAAAACGACACAGCCCTGGTCGATACAGTGGTCTCGAAAAAGTCATCTGCATCACCAAAGGCATCGCCTTCCAGCACAACAATCGATAAATTCAAGACACAGACCGCGGCTAACAATCCGTGCGCTGCTAATAAATAAACCTCCTGCAATAGACTCGCGGGCATGAAGTTAAAGCTCTCAGTCATCGGTTGCGGCTATCTCGGCGCAACCCACGCTGCATGTATGTCATCTCTTGGTTTCGATGTCGTTGGCATCGATACCGATCCTCACAAGGTTGAGCTCCTGTCAAAAGGTGAGCTTCCTTTCTACGAACCAGGTCTCGACACTCTTCTCGCAGAAGAGATGAAGACGGGTCGTCTCTCATTCACCACAGATTTCTCAGCTGTTGCTGATGCAGATGTTCACTTCATCTGCGTCGGAACTCCGCAGAGCAAGGACGGCCTCGCCGCAGACCTGACATACGTCAAGGGATCAGTTGCTGCAATTGCACCTTTCCTTAAAGACGGTTCCCTCGTAGTCGGAAAGTCGACTGTTCCTGTCGGAACTGCACAGGCGCTTCGCGATTACCTCAAAGAGCATGCACCACAGGCAGACCTTGCGTGGAACCCAGAGTTCTTGCGTGAAGGATTTGCAGTTGAAGATACTTTGACTCCAAACCGCCTCGTTGTTGGTGTTGCTAACGATCGTGCTGAAGAAATTCTTAAAGAGGTCTATGAGCCAGTGATTGCTCTTGGTACTCCTTGGATTCGCGCAGATCTACCTACTGCAGAGCTCGTAAAAGTTGCCGCGAACTCATTCCTTGCAACAAAGATTTCATTTATCAATGCGATGGCTGAAGTCTGCGAAGCAGCTGGTGGCGATGTCACTGTTCTTGCAAAGGCAATTGGATATGACCCACGTATCGGTAACCGCTTCTTGCAGGCAGGTATCGGCTTCGGTGGTGGATGTCTTCCAAAGGATATTCGTGCATTTATGGCACGCGCGCAAGAACTTGGTGCTGATCAAGCGCTCGAGTTCCTTCGCGAGATCGACACCATTAACTTGCGTGCACGTCAGCGCGTAATTGATGTTGTTCGTGCAGATCTCTCAGATGACTTAACTCAATACAAGATCGCTGTTCTCGGTGCGACATTTAAGCCCGACAGTGACGATGTGCGTGACTCCCCAGCGCTCGATATTGCTGCGCAGCTATCTGCAGCAGGTGCGCAGGTTGTTGTTCACGATCCAAAGGGCATCGAACCTGCACGTAAGCGCTTCCCTAACCTCGACTATGCCGAGAAGGTAGTAGA
>CALJUA010000091.1 GCA_937975715.1 uncultured Candidatus Planktophila sp. | reverse complement strand
AGATTCCATAAAGCACGCGCCAGGCATCAAAGTAATCTGGGTTAAAGGCGACTCCTTCGAGCGCATATTTATATGCCTGATCATAAAGCTTGCTGTTTTCAAAAAGAATCACTGCTTGTGCCATACGGGCTGAATCTCTTGGTGCAAGGTAAGTGGGGGTAAGCGCTTCTTCCACTTTCTGAACGTTCTGGGATGCAAGTGCTGATTTCCACTTCATGTCAGCAGACATTGGTGGCACTGCAATCAAAGCTCCAATAACTACACCTATTCCGCCCACCAATTGTGGTGAGAAAATAAGATCCTTCTGTTTAGCAGCTTTAGCTTTCTCAGTAATTTCAGCCTGCGGACGGGTGGAGTATTCATAGGCGACAAGTGCACCAACCAAGACCCAGCCCCAAATCGCAAGACCGACCTGGTTGATAGAAATGATCGATTGCAGTTGATATGCAAGCCAAGTCGTAGCCAATGCTACGAATGTTCCATCATATGAACGTTGACGGAATGTCACTCGTAAGATGGCCCAAATTCCAATGGCAAGAATTGCTAAATAGCTAAGAAGTAATGGGTACCCACCGTAAGCAAAAATATCAATGACCACGTTGTGAGCTGCATTTGTGATGGTCTTTGGTCCAGGTAATACTGTTGCAGCATATTCAGTGCGTGTGCGGCGGTACCAATCTCCATAGGAATCCATACCGACGCCTGTTAGCGGATGATCGGTGCCCATTTTGATTCCCGCAGCCCAGTATTGTCCACGCAGAGAGACCGAGGTCTTATAGATAATCGAAGCGAGCGGACCTTTTTGCAGGGCTCCAGCCAGCGCGAATGCCCCCACCACCGCAATTCCAACAAGATATCCGCCAGTGAGCACCCAACCTTTGGTTTTTGATCTGACAAGATAGAAACCGATCATGGCTAAACCAGCGCCTGTAACCACAAGGCCTTGGACTGCATGAGAATTCTTGATCTCGTAAAGCGCAACTACACCAAGAGCAATGAAAGCAATGCGATATTTCCAAGCAAAATGAGAACTGAATGCAAAGGCAACCGCACCGGTAATAAACATGCCTAAAAATGCGCCGATGAAGTTTGGATTACCAAACAACCCCAAGATGTTGCCGTATGGATTGTTCCAACCTATAAAGTCACCGAATGCAATGGCCCAAGCACAATAAACAATATTGACTGCACCTGAGATTAAGAGCGCCCAAACCAGCAACTCGAAGGATTTCTTCCTGCGCAGCAACATAGCGCCCAGCATTGACATAATCAGAAAGATGTAAGCGACGATTCCTGTTTGACGACCGAGCACGCCATAGAGATTCTGGGTCGAAGGTGCTGCGCTGTTAAAAATAGAATTGAGACTTGCTGCAAGGAAAAACACTACGGAGAAAAGAAGTGGTTTAGAGGTTGTCCAAATCTCCTTGAAACCATATGCGAGTGTGATAGCGAAAATGCCACCGCCGAGACAACCTGCTGCAAATAGTTTTGTAACATTTACGGGATCTGTGACTGAACCAGTCATCAGAAAGAGTGTTGTAAAGGGCACTCCAATAAATAGAAACCTAGAAATTGTTCTTTCTACGGACTTATTTAGCATGTGCCAATCTTAACTATAGAAAGGTCGAAACCCGGCTCCTCGTGAGGCGGATTCAAGGAGTCAAAGCAACAGAGGGCAGT
>CALJUA010000090.1 GCA_937975715.1 uncultured Candidatus Planktophila sp. | reverse complement strand
GGCGCAGAACGTGCACGAGCAACTTCCCGTGCAAAGAAGAGCAACCAGTCTTAAGAGAAGAACTTCTCACCGATGTAGCCGCCTGGCTCTGTGCCGCTTGGAACGATAAAGAGCGCAGAGCCAACTGGGGTGGTCCAGCGATTGAGTTCATCCATTGAATTTAATCGCGCTTGGATATCTAAGTAGCGCTTTAATGACTCTTGAAAAGAGATGAAAATCAGTCCAGCATCACGCGTGCCATCAGCCAGGTAATTATCGTCGTAATTAAATCCGCGTCGCATAATGCCGGTTGCACCTGTTGTGAATGCACGGGTTACATGCGATGAGGCGCTCTGGCTCTCTAGTTTTGCACCGTTATCGAGGCTGCGACCGAGCGCCACGCCCTTGTTATTGGTTGATAACTTGTCCCATGCTTTAACAGCAATGCGGATACGGCGAACAACCATGGTGGTGCCATCCTTTAGCGCACCTTCTTTAGCCCACGTAATTTCAGAGAAATCCTTCGTTACAATCGGCTTATTTGCAGTGCCATCAAGTTGTCCCATCAAGTTTCGAGAAACTTCAGCGGTATTGATGCCCGCTGGATCGAGAAAGCCACGTTGTTGCCATCGCACTGTCGCAAATGGTTCTGCATCTCGTGCCAGAACGAGAGCAGCGTGAAAGATTGATTGCGGATTGTCACCAGTAATTTGAACAACAAGATCGCCATCGCTCCAACGCTTCTCTAATCTATCGATTTGATAGCCAGGGATTGCCGTCTCTGCGATTGGCCACTTATCAGCGATGCCAGTCTTCTGAAAGAGCGAATTTCCATAGCCAACGAGAATAGTGAGACGAGCAGGATTCTCTGCCATCTCTATTTGTGGATCGCCAATGATGGGCTTTCCTGCAGTGAGCTCTGCCGAATCATTTGTCCAAAGACGCATCAAGCGCGCAACGGCTGCCTTATCGACGCCTTGATTAATATCGAATGCAATTAACGTCGCATTTGCTTGGCGATTTATCTCAATTCCATTTTGATGAACCCCATAAAATGGCTCAGTAGCGCTTCCGATTGCGGGATCCTTCTTGAGATCCACCATAGTGGCGGTGGCAAAGATGCCACCGCCTACTACGACGGAAAGCGCGCCAATGGCTAGCTTTCTATAGTTCATTTACATACCGCCGTCAGCGCCGTAAACCTCATCGTCCATGGCGATATCTTTCACAGGAGCGGTAATTGTCTGCTCTGTGCCATCGCTAAAACGAAGTGTTACTTGGGTTTCTTCGCCAGCCTTGATCTCGCGATCGAGTTCAAGCAACATGACGTGATATCCACCCATACGCAACTTCACGCTTTCACCAGCCGGGATAACGAGTCCGTTAGCCATTGGTTGCATCGCGCCGTTGATTACTTCGTGGATCTCTACGATTCCAGCAATAGGGGAGGAGCCGCCAACGAGAGTGACATCTTTATCTCCATTATTGGTGATGGTCATGAATGAACCAGTCATGAACTTACCGGTCTTCTCATTCTTATACGATGCAGAATCGATAGAGCGGACAACTGGATTTTCAACGACGATCGCTGCGACCTTTGCTGCCTCATCATCAGAGCCACATGAGCTCAGCGTTCCTAAAGCAAGCACTGCCGCGGCAGCCATTAATACTTTCTTCATTTTTCCTCTTTCGTACAATCTCAGTAAGAGATTGAAATCATCTGCCGAGACTTTCTCAGCAGGTATCGGTGATTTCAGTACGAAGGCGGTGCGCGGAGGGATTCTGTGAGAGAGAAGTAAGAAGTTGCGAGCGAGCGATATGAAAAATCGGGATGAAAATATTTTGGGTGTACTACTGAAGGAAGAGAGCAAGAAAAGCGCGCAATTACCGCACGATAGAAACTGCCGAGGCTCGGCAAATTTCTCTCAAAATATCGAAGTAGCTGGTAGCTGACAATCCCTGCCACCAGGTGCGAGAGGGCCATCTGTGAGCCACTCTCCACGTGGCCACCTACTATAAAGTGGCCCAAATTTTGGGCGAGAAAAATCGAAAAGGTAGCCCGGATGGGATCTTCAGATTTGTGCATAAGAAATAGCGCGATGAAAAATGATGACAGCGATAGCTGAGTCATCGATCCTGAAGATAGTGAGCTGCCACCCGAGAGAGTGTGGGCAAGAATTGAAGCCAATAGCAAGGTGCACGCGGCAGCTAGCGATCGGATCATTTTCACAAGGGTAGAATTCCATAGATTCAATAAAAGGAGTAGCAATGATGGTGAGACGACTTGCTCAATCCTTACTTCTTTCAAGCCTCATCCTCGCTGGATCGACTTCAACTGCAAGCGCACATACTTCAGTAGTGAATACCATCCCTACATATAAATCGACGTTCACTGAGATGCCATCTGAGATTGCAATCGAGTTTTCGGAAGAGTTGATGACAATTGGCTCTCAAAAGATTAATTCCATTGAGATATTGCACCCAGATGGTTCAAGAATCAAAATCGCTTCATTGTCGGTGAATAAATCTATCCTTACTGCCACATTACCTATGGCTAATTATGTCGATGGCACGTACACAGTTAATTATCGAGTGGTCTCAGCCGATGGGCATTCCGTTTCAGGTAGTTATGAGCTTTATCTGAACTCGCCTAGTCAGAGGAAAGTGTCCGCGACCACAATTGAACAACATGAGAACTTTTTCCATATACACGAAGTCCACTTTTACGAAGCTGGTCTCGCCCTGATGGTCATTCTTCTCTGGTGGGGATATCGACGCTTTAACCAAGAACAAGAGTAATAGCTGCAATTTGTCACCCTCGTAGGGTTGAATTCGTTCTATGGGGAC
>CALJUA010000089.1 GCA_937975715.1 uncultured Candidatus Planktophila sp. | reverse complement strand
GCCTTACCTGCAACTGCAGACATGATCGGTCCGCCCTGCATTCCTGGGAAGACTGCCTTATCGATTGCAGCTGCATGCTCTGCCTTTGTAAGAATCATTCCACCACGTGGACCACGCAAAACTTTATGAGTTGTAAAGGAGACAACATCTGCATATGGAACAGGCGATGGAATCGCCTTTCCTGCAACGAGACCAATGAAGTGCGCTGCATCGACCCACATGATTGCGCCGACTTCATTGCAGATTGCGCGAACCTTCTCGAAATCGATTAGCGATGGGTAGGCAGTAGCACCAGTACAAATCATCTTTGGCTTATTGGCAATGGCCAGGTCGCGTAGCTCGTCATAATCAATGAGCTCGTTATCTTGGCGAACACCATAGGAAACGATGTTGAACCACTTACCTGAGAAGTTAACCTTTGAACCATGCGTGAGGTGGCCACCGTGTGGAAGTGACATCGCAAGGATGGTATCTCCTGGCTTGGTAAATGCTTGATAGACAGCGACGTTTGCACTTGCACCAGAGTGGGGCTGCACATTTGCGTGTTCTGCACCGAACAATGACTTTGCACGGTCGATCGCGATGGTCTCGGCAATATCTACCTCTTCGCAACCGCCGTAATAGCGCTTGCCTGGGTAGCCCTCTGCGTACTTGTTCGAGAGGGTCGAACCTAGTGCTGCCAGAACGGCACGGGATGTGAAGTTCTCGGATGCGATCAGCTGCAGATTGGTCTGCTGGCGCTTGAGCTCTGATAGCAAGACCGCTGCAATCGCAGGATCCTGCTGGGTGAGAAGTTCGAAATCCGGGCCGTAGAAAGTATTGGACATAGCCTTAGCCTATTGGTTACTCCTGAGAAAGGGCAGGCACAACAGCTGCCAGCGCCTCACGCGTAATGGCACCTTCTCGAATAATGGTCATACCGCTGCTATCGGATTCGATAATGGTTGTCGCAGGTCCAGCCGGCAATTCACCTGCTTCAAACATCACTGCTAGATCGGATTCAAGAACAAAGATGCGCGCTGTATCTAGGGCGGGCTTCTGACCTACACGTGCTGCGCTGGCAGAGGCGAGTGGGCCTGTCTCTTTAAGAAGAGCCGATATAAATGGAGAATTTGGAACGCGCACACTAAAGCGATCGAGGGATTGGTTATCACCGAGATTCCAGCGAAGACCCATATTGGGGCGCAAGTTAAATGAAATAAGGCCAGGCCAAAATTCATTCATGAGCGCACGTGCATCGGGAGTGACATCGCGAGAGAGACCCGTAATGGTGTCGCCAGAGTGAATCAGAACTTGAGCTGCAACACCTAGTGCATCACCACGAAGAACGTGCATCGCGCGCACTGCGAATTCAGAGAATGCATCTGCGAGGAAGACGTAACCATGCTCGAGCGGTGCGCAGATGATGTAGCCATCGCGGATTCCTTTTGCTCCCAGTGCAACGTGATCCTTGATATCGCCCTCAAGAAGATTGATTCTCTCCATGGCGTGATTATCTCCTGACCCCAGTTGTAAAGCGAGGACGACCTACAAGATCATGATGAATTTCAATCTCATCAAATGCATGCACCATCGCTTCTGCAATTGCAGTCGGTTGGCTCTCGTGATGTTCAATTGCCAAGAATCCGCCGCTCTTCAATAAGCGTGCTGCAGCGCTAATAAACCTACGTGGAATTTCCATACCATCGGGCCCACCAAAGAGAGCAGTGGCGGGTTCATGCTCTGCAACGTCGGTAGGTAGCTCTTGGCTATCAGGAATGTAGGGAGGATTTGCGATGACAACATCGCATTTGACGCCATCGAGAGCATCCTCGACATCAGCTTCAAGGATACGAACAGTCTCGTCGATTCGAGAAACATTCTTACGTAACCATTCGACTGCAGCCGGATCTTTTTCAACTGCAATGAGGTGAGATTGCGGAGCTTCAGTTGCAATAGCCAACGTCAGCGCACCAGAGCCTGCACCAAGGTCAACAACGCTGACTGCGCCTTCGCCACGTGATTCAATATTCTTCAAAACTGCTTCAACTAGTAACTCGCTCTCAGGGCGTGGCACCAATACACCGGGGCCAACTTGGAGTTCTAAGTAGCGGAAGTAAGCGGTACCCGTTAAATATTGCAACGGTTCATGTGCTGCACGTCGATCCAGCAGCTTCCAGAAAGTCTCTTCAATTACGACCGTGTCACCGATGGCGTTAATTGCGTTTTCTACCGTTACCGGGTTGTGGAGATCCATTCGCGAGATTCCGAGAACATGTGCCAAGAGAATCTCTGCATCAACTTCTGGGTATCCAGCTGCAGATAATTGATCTTTTCCGCTACGAAGAAATTCTTTGAAGGTGAGATCCATGAGAATTAACTTGTTGCAGAAAGCTTTGCTGCCTTATCGGCATCGAGAAGGGATTGAATAACATCATCGAGTTCACCATTTAGGACAGCATCCAAGTTATTGGATTTGTAATTAACGCGGTGATCGCTCAAGCGGTTTTCCGGGAAGTTATATGTGCGGATACGCTCAGAGCGATCGACTGTACGAACTTGGCTTTTGCGTTCGGCAGAAGCTGCTGCCTCAGCTTTCTCTTGGGCATCGGCGAGAAGTCGAGCGCGCAAGATACGAAGCGCAGATTCCTTATTCTGAAGCTGTGACTTTTCATTCTGACAAGAAACAACAATTCCAGTCGGAACGTGCGTTAATCGCACCGCTGAGTCAGTGGTGTTAACCGACTGCCCACCAGGGCCAGATGAGCGATAGACGTCAACGCGAACATCGTTCATATTGAGTTCGACATCTACTTCTTCCGCTTCAGGAAGAATCAAAACGCCAGCTGCTGATGTGTGAATGCGTCCTTGGCTTTCGGTCTCAGGTACGCGCTGTACACGGTGCACGCCACCTTCAAATTTCAAACGTGCATAGGGAGAATTACCAGGCTCTGGTGTGCCCTTAGATTTGATGGCCATGGAAATATCTTTATAGCCACCGAGATCTGCCTCGGTAAGGTCGATGATTTCGACTTTCCAATTGTGCTTCTCTGCATAGCGCTGATACATACGGACCAAGTCACCAGCGAAGAGTGCTGACTCATCTCCGCCTGCACCGGCCTTCACTTCCATGATGACATCACGATCATCGTTAGGGTCGCGAGGCAATAACAACTCTTCCAACTTTTCTGCAGCCGCTGCAACCGCAGCCTCCATCGCTGGAATCTCTGCAGCAAAATCTGGATCTTCCGCAGCCATTTCTCGAGCTGCGGCCAAATCATCGCTGGCGTTCTTCCAGGCGTTAAAGCCTGCAACGACTGGGCCGAGCTGGGCGTAACGTCGACCTAACTTGCGAGCATTGTTCTGATCTTCATGAATTGAAGGGTCGGCCATCTTCGCTTCAAGCTCTTGGTACTCACGCACCATCTCGTGGGCGGATGCAAAGCGATCATCTGACATGTGGCTTCTCCTCTCGTTTTAAATCTTATGAAAATAAAAAAGACCGCGTCGCAACCGTATTAAAGGTTGCGACAACGGTCTCTTTATAAACGCTACTTCTTACCGAAACGCTCTTCGAACTTCGCGACGCGTCCACCAGTATCAAGAATGCGCTGCTTACCTGTGTAGAACGGGTGGCAGACTGAGCAAACTTCAACGTAGATAGATCCGCTAGGCACTGTCGAACGAGTGACAAACTTCTCGCCGCAACCACAAGTTACCTGGGTCTCTTTATATTCTGGGTGGATCTCTGGCTTCATAGTGATTCCTTTATATCTGTCTGGGTCCGGCTCTCAATTACTTGAAAGCTACGGTGAACCAGAAGGGGCTTGCTCGGTAGGTGCGTAATTCTCCCCCAAAAGCACTCAACCGCCAAATTCACGAGGAATCATGGCGGTTGAGCGTCTTTCAAGAGGCTCAAAGCGCGAGCCGAGGGGAAGTTAGCTCGCTGATTTAGTTGGCTTTACTGGTGGAGTTGGACGTGCGCCAATAAGCGGTGTTGCTGGAGCTGCAGGTGCTACGCCGAGCGCAACGATCGCTGCATCTCGCTTTGATGTAGCTGCTGCTACTGCAGTTCGGTGTGCGGTGTTAGCTGCAAGCTTTGCCGCATCAGTTGTTGCTGCCGCAATTGCTGCCTCGCGAGCAGTCTTTGCGGCCGCAAGTTCTGACTTGTATGTCTTGAGAATATTTGTGCGGGTGTCGTTGTAGCTCTTCTTCGCCACCACGAATGCATCAATAGCAGCTTTGTACTGTGCAGCGTTTGATTTGCGATTAGCAATATATGCTGCAACAGCGGCGCTATAAGCAGCCTTAGCCTTCTGATATTCAGTCAGTGGCTTTGGTGTCGCAGTTGCTGTTGGAGATGCAGTTGCTGTTGGAGTTTCATCTGCAATTGCAGTGCCCGTTCCAGCAAGAAGTCCTGCGGCTACTAGTAGCGCCACATTTCGTGAGTTAATGAATGTTGCCTTCATGATCGTCTCCTTCGGGTAAATCCTTATGGGATTTGTTGGAGCCGAGTCCGGATAACTCGGCTTCCTGATACGAAGATTGGACCGTGACTTTGTGGAATATCTGTGATGGCTGCACGAGGCAGATGTGAAAACGCCTCAGCCCCCACAAAGTTGGTGCTTGTGGGGGCTGAGGCGAACTTCAATCATTGGCTGTTATAAGCGATAAAGGCTCTCTATGATTCCGAGACCCTTTTTCCGATTTCGTCGAAAACTACGGCCGAAGGCTGTCCAAACGGCCAATAGTGTTAATGCGATTGAAAGGAAGATTGTCATAAATAACTCATTTCCATTGCACAAACTACTGTTGGCACAAATATTACACGACTGATAATCGTCACAATTGGCGATGATGGAATGACTGTCGTGACCGCTTGTGCGACTGCCACGGTTCTGCAGACCCAAACCGGTAAAGGCTTTGGAGGCGGAGGTGTTGGTGTGTTGTATGAAGGAATCTCAGCACACGTCGAAAAAGCCCAAACGAGTAGCAGTACGGATCTGCCGATGCAGTTGGCGCAGTCAATATTGCGGCGCCGAAGGCGAGTGCAATGGAACCTGGAAGGAATTTAAGTATTTTCATAGATCCTCTCTTCTAATTTTCTGAAAGGCTATTGAAATTTCCTTACGCAACTCTCACTCTCTTATCAAGCAAGGTTCACATAAAAACTACTTTAAGTAATGAAAAAGCCCCGTCAACGCGATATCGACGGGGCTTTATCAAGCTTGTGAAACTAGCGCTGGTTCTTAGTTATCTGGCCCAGCGGTTGTCTTCTGGATCTGCATCAAGAATTCAACGTTGGACTTTGTGCCCTTCATCTTCTCAAGTAGAAGTTCAAGCGCTGCCTGTGGCTCGAGCGCGTGAAGAACGCGACGAAGCTTCCAGACAATGTTGAGCTCTTCTGAACCCATAAGAATTTCTTCCTTACGAGTAGATGATGAAACAACGTTGACTGCAGGGAAGATGCGCTTATCTGCAAGACGACGGTCAAGGATGAGCTCCATGTTTCCGGTTCCCTTGAACTCTTCGAAGATCACTTCATCCATACGTGATCCGGTTTCGATGAGAGCAGTTGCAAGAATGGTCAGCGATCCGCCATCTTCAATATTACGAGCTGCACCGAAGAACTTCTTTGGCGGATAGAGAGCTGCTGAGTCAACACCACCAGAAAGGATTCGTCCTGATGCTGGCGCTGCAATGTTGTATGCACGGCCAAGACGTGTGATTGAGTCAAGGAGAACAACAACATCGTGACCAAGCTCTACCAAGCGCTTTGCGCGCTCGATTGCGAGCTCTGCAATCATGGTGTGATCTTCTGCTGGACGGTCGAATGTTGAAGCAATGACTTCACCCTTCACAGAGCGAGTCATATCTGTAACTTCTTCTGGACGCTCATCGACGAGAACAACCATCAAGTGAACCTCTGGGTTGTTTACTGTGATCGCGTTAGCAATTGCCTGCAAGACCATTGTCTTACCAGCCTTAGGTGGAGCAACGATAAGTCCGCGCTGACCCTTACCAATTGGTGCAATCAAATCGATAACGCGAGTTGTAAGAATGTTTGGCTCTGTCTCAAGGCGAAGACGCTCTTGAGGATAGAGGGGCGTGAGCTTTCCGAATTCAACGCGCGCCTTTGCTTCTTCAACAGGAACGCCGTTAACGGTTTCGAGAGTAATAAGTGGGTTGTACTTCTGCCTCTGCTCGCCCTCGCGTGCTTGGCGAACCTGACCTGTAACAACGTCACCCTTACGAAGTCCGTACTTGCGGACCTGTCCTTGTGAAACATAGACATCGTTGGGACCTGGAAGGTATCCAGCTGTACGGATAAATGAGTAGTTTTCAAGAATATCTACGAGGCCACCCACTGGGACGAGAACATCATCCTCACCGATAACTGGTTCGCGCTCTTCGCGTCCGCCACGGTCACGGCCATTGCGATCGCGTCCGCGATTGCGATCACGGCGGTTGCGATTGCGATCATTACGGTCGCCACGATCTGAGCGATGATCTGAAGAGTTGTCGCTGTCATCATCTGATGAATTGTGTGAGCTCTGTGACTCTTTCTCTGATGCATCAGAGTCATCGGAAGTCTTATTGTTGCGCTTAGCATTACGAGCTTCGCGACGCGCTTCGCGCTCTGCCTTAGCTGCTTCGCGGTTTGCTGCTTGAAGATCGCCGATTGCTGTTACGAGGGCATCCTTCTTGAGCTTTGCTGCGCCTTCAATACCAAGTTGGGAGGCAACTTCCTTGAGTTTCGGAAGTGTCATTGCAGCGAGTTCTGTTGTTGTCATTGATTTCTTTTCTTGAGTGTCCCCGCAGCATGTGCCGCAGAGAATGTTGGTTTTGTATTACTAGTATCTTTGAGATTTACCAGCGTAATCGCCTCGAGTGAAACCGGCGGTGCTGATGGGTGAAACTATAGCAGGACGGCTCCGCGAGAGGCAATTTCAAGGATGGTCGCCTCAAAAGCCTTGCCGCCAGCTAACTTCAGCTCTTCAAGTTCACGTTGATCTGCTGTGTGCAATGCAAGGACTGTAGGTCCAGCTCCCGAGATAAATGCAGCAATGCCTGCACCGCGAAGTTTCTGCACAAGTGCGTATGACTCAGGCATGGCCTCGGCGCGGTACGACTGATGCAAGAAATCTTCTGTTGCAGTGAAAAGTAAATCTGGTCGTGTTGTTAACGCATGGCTCATGAGCGCTGCATTAGTTGTATTGCGAACAGCATCAGCAAATGGAATCGCCTCTGGCAACATCTTGCGTGCCTTTGATGTAGCGAGTGCCTTTGAAGGAATATAAGCAATCGCTTGGATACGCGGATCTACATTGAGATGTATGCAGTGAGCAGAAGACTTATGTTTTTCAACTTCGAACCAAGAGATAGTTGCGCCACCAAAGAGTGAGGCTGAAACGTTATCTGGATGGCCTTCCATATCTGTTGCTAATGAAAGAAGTTGGATGTCGCTCATATGGTCTTCGCCATTGAGAACGAGTGCGCGAGCAAGAACTAATCCACCAATAATTGCACTTGCTGATGAACCAAGACCGCGACCATGTGGGTTGACGTTGAGCGCGCGGATTGCAAGTCCCTTAGGGCGACCGCCGAGAAAATCAAAACCTTTATACATCGCTTTTACGAGGAGGTTCTTATCGTTGCGAGGAACTTCATCCGCACCTTCGCCGGTGACATCGATATCGAGAATTGCATCGTCAAGAACCTGTGCCACATAACGATCATGCATGCCAAGTGCCAAGCCAAATGCATCAAAGCCAGGGCCGAGGTTGGCCGACGATGCAGGAACCTGCACTTGCATTGGCTTTGCTTTAAAAGTTGGCTTGCTCATCGATTAAGCCTTGCTCAATCCAAGTGCTTGCGCTGCAATATCGGCATTGACTGGAACGCTGACAGGATCTTTCGCACCTTCGAGCGCCCAAGGAATATCTTTCAAACCATTTCCTGTGCAGGTAATAACGATGCGCTTTCCTCGTGGAAGCTTTCCTGCTGCCTTGTACTTAATAAGTCCGGCAAGACCTGCAGCCGATGATGGTTCGCAGAAAATACCTTCGTGGGCAGAGAGAATTCGATACGCCGCCAAAATTTCTTCATCTGTTACTGAATCAATGAGGCCCGCAGATTCATCGCGCGCAGCAATCGCTTGGTTCCATGAAGCTGGTTTTCCGATACGAATCGCTGTTGCAATTGTCTCTGGATTTTCTACAGGGTGACCGAGAACCAATGGCGCCGCACCTGCTGCTTGGAATCCCCACATCGCTGGCTTCTTGGAAGAGATTCCATCAGCGAAGTATTCGTTATAACCCTTCCAATATGCAGTGATGTTTCCTGCATTACCGACGGGAAGTGTATGAATATCTGGAGCATCTCCGAGAAGATCTACAACTTCAAAAGCTGCAGTCTTCTGACCCTCGATGCGGAATGGGTTAACGGAGTTAACGAGTGAAACTGGGTACTTCTCCGAAAGTTCGCGAGCAAGAACCAAGCAATCATCAAAGTTTCCTTGAACCTGCAGAAGTGTTGCACCATGAGCAACAGCTTGTGCAAGCTTTCCCATAGCAATCTTGCCTTCAGGGATAAGAACTGCAGGAACCATTCCAGCTTTAACCGCATATGCAGCAGCTGATGCTGATGTATTTCCTGTTGATGCGCAGATAACAGCTTTCGCGCCATCTTCTGCAGCCTTTGAGATAGCCATGGTCATTCCGCGATCTTTAAAAGAACCGGTTGGGTTGATTCCTTCGAACTTCACCCAAACATCGTTATCGAGAAGTTGTGAGAGATATGCAGCTGGAATCAGTGGAGTTCCACCCTCGCGAAGTGTGATGACGGGAGTCTTTGAACTTACCGGAAGACGGTGGCGATATTCTTCAATAACGCCAAGCCACTGGTGCGCACCTGACTTCTTTTTAAAAAGACCCATTACGCACTCGCTCCCTCTACACGAATCACACTTGAAATCTTGCTGACGATATCCATCTTCTTGAGAGCATCAACAGTTGCCTTGAGTTCACCTTCTGTTGCGAGGTGAGTAACGATGATGAGCTCTGCATCGGCATCGCGACCATTTTGATCGACAGTCTGAATCGATACGCCTTGTGATGCAAATACTTGAGCAATAGCTGCCAAAACACCTGATTTATCCTGCACTTCAAGGCGGATAAGGAACTTAGTTTTTGTTGTTTCAATCGGTGCGATATCGCGATCTGCATAATCTGTCTCGCGCTGACCAACGGAGTTATGGGCAATGTGACGAGAGACAGCAAGTACATCTCCAAGAATTGCAGATGCTGTTGGAGCTCCACCTGCACCACGGCCATAGAACATCAGTGGTCCAGCAGATTCGGCTTCAACAAATACGGCGTTGAATGCATCGCGAACAGAAGCAAGAGGGTGTGCTTTCTCTAGCATCACCGGATGTACGCGAACAGAGATCTCATCTTTTGGAGTCAGTTCTGCAATCGCGAGCAATTTGATGACGTAGCCAAGTTCTTTAGCGAGCTGAACATCTTCCAAAGTAATCTGAGAGATTCCTTCGCGGTAGACATCTGAAACTGTCACGCGTGTGTGGAATGCAAGGCCAGAGAGAATTGCAGCCTTTGCCGCGGCATCAAAGCCTTCGATATCTGCAGTGGGATCTGCCTCTGCATAGCCAAGGTCTTGAGCTTCCTTGAGGGCAACTGCGAATTCCTTGTTCTCTTCATGCATCTTTGTGAGAATGTAATTTGTTGTTCCGTTAACGATACCCATGACGCGGATTACGAAGTCGCCGACGAGAGAATCACGAAGTGGACGAATAATTGGAATCGCACCAGCTACGGATGCTTCGTAGTAAATATCTTCGCCCTGTGCGTAGGCAGCGGTAAAGAGTTCTGCACCGTGGCTAGCAAGAAGTGCCTTGTTAGCTGTAACAATGGATTTGCGATTCTTGATTGCAAGATGAGCCAACTCATTAGCGGGCTCGATTCCGCCCATGACTTCAACGATGAGATCAATCTCTGGATCGTTGACGATTGAGAAGGGATCGGTTGTGAAGAGTGCTGGGTTTATCCCTGGGTAATCCTTGAGAGTACGCACTGCAATGCGGGCGAGCTCAATCTTGACTCCTGCGCGAGTGGAGAGCTCTTCGGTATCTGCAAGAAGGAGGCGGGCGACTTCACTGCCGACAACTCCACAGCCGAGCATGCCAATACGTACTGGTTTATTTGCTGAGCCCATGAGGTAATTCTTTCACATCTTAGCTACATCGAGAGCGAGCAAATCAGCCTCGGTCTCGCGGCGCACGATGACACGTGCCTTTCCAGCAATGACTGCCACTACCGGCGGACGAGGCACATGGTTGTAATTGCTCGCCATAGAGCGGCCATATGCACCTGTTGCCGGTGTCGCAATCAAATCACCTGGAACAACATCGGATGGAAGCTGAATATCTCGAATAATGATGTCGCCGGTTTCGCAGTGCTTTCCCACTAGTCGAGATTGTGCAGTAGGTGCAGTTGATGTGCGCTGTGCAATCTTCGCGATGTATTCAGCGCCGTATAAAGCTGTGCGAGCGTTATCGCTCATTCCACCATCGACAGAAATGTATTTGCGGATTGATCCATCTTCAATCACAACATCTTTAACAGTGCCTACTTCATAGAGAGTAAACATTGTTGGTCCAACAATATTGCGGCCTGGTTCTATAGAGATAGCAGGAATATCAAGTGAGTACTTCGCGCACGCGATACGAACAGATGCACCGAGTGTTGGAAGTACATCTTCTGGTTCGACAGTTGTTTCGCCTTTAATATAAGCGATTCCGTATCCGCCACCAAGATCAAGCTCTGGAAGCTGCGTGCCGTATGTGTCCCGGTACTTTGCCATAAAAGCGAGCAAGCGATCTGCTGCAATTTCAAATGCATCAGTGCCAAAAATCTGCGAGCCAATATGGCAGTGCACTCCGCGAAGTTCAAGATCAGGTAATTGTGCAATCTTCTCTACAGCTGCCCATGCAGCACCGGAAGCAATTGAGAATCCGAATTTCACATCTTCATGTGCTGTAGAGATTGACTCATGTGTGTGAGCTTCAATTCCAGGTGTCAGGCGAATCAAAACAGCTTGACGCTTTCCATGCTTGCGAGCTGCCTCTGCTACGCGATCAATTTCATAGAGTGAGTCCATGACGATGGTGTTGACGCCTATTGAAACTGCACGATCAATCTCAGCAAGTGATTTGTTATTGCCGTGGACTTGAATCTTCGATGGATTTACGCCACCTGCAAGCGCTGCTGCGAGTTCTCCCCCAGTAGCAACATCCATACCGATGCCGATCTCGGAAATCCAATGTGCAACAACAGTACATGTAAATGCTTTTGAAGCGTAGAAAACATGTCCAGCTCGATCGCCAAACTCTGATTTCAAACCGTCGCGCCATGCAATAGCACGTGATCTAAATGCATCTTCATCGAGGAAGAAGGTAGGGGTACCAAATTCTCGAGCAAGAGTTGAAGCAGGGATGCCCGCAAGAAGAATCTCACCGTTGTTGAAGGTGACGTTCTTCGACCACATTGCTCCGACAGAATTTGAATTCATGCTCATTACATACGTTCCGGTGCACTTACGCCGAGCATCGCGAGGCCATTAGCAATTACCTGCATTGTTGCTGCGCACAGGTTTGCACGAGCAGAATGAATAGGTGCGATTGCTTCATCTCCAAGTGGAAGGACGCGGCAATCTGCATAGAAGCCGTGATAGACCCCGGCAAGTTCTTCGAGATAGCGAGCAACGCGATGTGGTTCGCGAAGTTCTGCTGCTTGCGCAACGATGCGAGGAAATTCTGCAAGAGTTCCAAGCAGTTGATTTTCGCGATCGTGTGTGAGCTGTGATGGGTCGAAGTTATCGAGACCAGTTGGAATTCCAAGCTCTGCCACATTGCGAAGAACAGCAGCGATACGCGCATGTGCATACTGCACGTAGTAGACAGGGTTCTCGTTGGTGTTGCTGCGCAAGATATCGATATCCATCACCATTGGTGTATCGACCGGATAGCGAATCAACGTGTAGCGAGCGGCATCCACGCCGACCTTTTCGACTAATTCTGCAAGAGTAATAATGGTTCCAGCGCGCTTAGAAAGCTTTACTTCCTCGCCGCCTTCCATGATTTTTACAAGCTGGCCAATAAGAACGTGGATGTTGTAATCAGGATTGTCACCAGCGCATGCAGCGACAGCGCGCAAACGATGGATATAGCCATGGTGATCTGCGCCCAACATGTAGATGCAGATTTCATTGCCGCGTTCGCGCTTATTGATGTAATAAGCAGTGTCGGAAGCAAAGTATGTGAGCTCGCCATTTTCCTTAATAAGAACGCGATCTTTATCGTCGCCGAAATCTGTTGTGCGTAGCCAGACTGCGCCATCTTGTTCGAAGACGTGACCTTGTTCGCGAAGCTTCTCCATGCCGTGCTCGACCGCACCTGATTCGTGGAGCGAGCGCTCAGAGAACCAGACATCGAACTTGGTGTGGAAAGTTTCCAGGACAGATTGTTGCTCTGCTAGTTGAACCTTGTAAGCAGCTTCACGGAAATCTTCGCTGGAAGAAATACCAGGATTTTCGGCGAGAACAATCTTCGCTAAATCCTTAATGTAATCGCCTTGATAGCCATCTTCAGGAATTGGATTACCTGTTGCAGCTGCTTGTACAGATTGCCCAAAGAGGTCCATCTGGCGGCCTCGATCATTGATGTAAAACTCTTGTGTCACTTGCGCACCTGCTGCTTTGAGAACACGACCAAGCGCATCGCCGACAGCTGCCCAACGAGTGTGGCCTAGGTGAAGCGGTCCGGTTGGGTTGGCGCTAATAAATTCCAGGTTGATGGAGACGCCTTTGAGGGAATCACCAGTTCCATATGCAGTTGCATTGGTGAGAATGGTGCGCACAAGTTCTGCTTGGTTGGCACGATCTAACGTGATGTTGATAAATCCAGGTCCTGCAATATCGACTGCAGAAACTCCCGGAAGTGATGCGATTGCAGGTTGAAGAAGTGTGGCAACTTCACGTGGATTCTTACCCGCTGCTTTTGCTAACTGCAGGGCTATTGAAGTCGCATAGTCGCCATGGTCGCGATTCTTGGGGCGCTCAAGGACGATGGATTCTGGGATCGAACCAGCGAGCTGACCCGACTCGATTGCAGCAGCAACGAGCCCCTGGATGGAGGCTGCGAGTTGATCTGCAAGTGAGGACATTTGCGTAGTTTAACTGGCCTTCACGTGTAATCGTTGACCTATCCCGAGAGCGGATTTTGGCTCATGCGCGGATAAGCCCTACTCTTTGCCCTGCACAACTTTTAAAATCCACATGTGCGACGCGGGAGTGGTGAAATGGCAGACACGCCAGTCTTAGGAACTGGTGCTTCGGCGTGCGGGTTCAAGTCCCGCCTCCCGCACAATCTTTTCTCTGAGAATCTTCAATATTTCTCACCTAGTATCCAGCTATGACAGATTACGTAGCAGGTTCTTGCAATATCGGTCCATCAGAAATCCATCGCCGCTACCAAAGCGCAATCCTCGGTGGGGTCATCTACCTCGCTCTTGCGATCTACCTCATCACAACTGACACATCATTCACATCGCGCCTCATTGCATTCGCACCGGCGATGCTTGCATCAGTCGGCTATGTACAGGCGAAGAGCCGCTTCTGTTTCGCATATGGCTTGATGGGCGTATTTAACTTCGATAAAGCGGGTGATGTAAAGAAGATCAAAGATCCTGCAGCACTCAAAGCAGATCGCGCCAATGCAGTGAAGATTCTGGGAAAGAGCCTACTTCTCGCAGTTGTATTGACTGCGGTAGTCGTACTTATTTAATAGGTATCAGCAATGGCAAAAGCATCTCCAGCAAAAATCAAGAAGTTACAAGGCGAGGCAAAGCGCGCCGCTGCTGCACGTAAAGCTGAGAAAGCCGCAGCTCGCTGTCCGGTAACTCGAGGCGAAGTGGATCTCGATGAGTACGCAGCAGTCGATGGCGAGTGGCGTGAAATAGGCTTAGCAGCTCCCGCGCGACGGGCACTGATTGATGATGGGCTTTATAAAGTCACAGATTTGCGCAAAGTTTCACTTGCAGCGCTGAAGGAACTCCACGGCATGGGGCCAAATGCAATCCGCATTCTTATCGCAGAAGCGAAGAAGCGAGATATTGAGCTACGAAATTAAGCTTGCGATATTTCAATAAGGACAGAAGCTCATCACTCTTGCAACCTGTTTGCAGGAACTAACTCTTCGTGAGAACTTTCCAAATAATTTTGTTACTTTCCTCTCTCCATCACAACGTCCCTTCATTGGAGAGTTACCATGACACAACAATATTCATTTGAGACTTTGCAAGTACACGCAGGACAAGTTCCCGATCCAACTACTGGTGCACGCGCACTACCTCTCTATCAGACAACGGCATATCAATTCCGCGATACCGAGCATGCAGCGAACCTCTTTGGCCTTGCAGAACTTGGCAATATCTATACCCGCATCATGAATCCAACACAGGATGCAGTTGAACAACGCATAGCTGCACTTGAAGGTGGAGTTGCCGCACTGCTCGTCTCATCGGGATCGGCTGCAACAACCTTTGCAATTCTCAATGTGGCAGAGGCAGGCGATCACATCGTCTCAAGCCCTAGCCTCTACGGTGGAACTTACAATCTCTTCCACTACACGCTTCCAAAGTTTGGTGTCGAGGTTACCTTTGTTGATGACCCATCTGATCCAGAGTCATGGCGCAAAGCAGTTCGCCCTAATACAAAGGCTTTCTTCGGCGAGACGATCGCTAACCCAAAGAATGAAATTCTCGATATCGCAGCTGTTGCAGATGTCGCTCATGAAGTCGGCGTTCCACTCATTGTTGATAACACAGTCGCAACCCCATATCTCATCAAGCCAATTGAATTCGGAGCCGATGTAGTTATTCACTCTGCAACTAAATTCCTATCAGGTCATGGAAATGCAGTTGTAGGTGCAATCGTTGACTCTGGAAAGTTTGATTATGCGAAGTATCCAGATCGTTTCCCTGGCTTCAACTTGCCAGACCCTAGTTATCACGGCCTCGTCTTCGCACAAGCTCTCGGAGTTGGTTCCGCATTCGGTGCGAATCTTGCATATATCTTTAAGATTCGTCTTCAACTTCTTCGTGATGTCGGAGCAGCAGTCTCACCATTTAACGCGTGGTTACTGGCACAGGGTCTTGAAACACTCTCACTTCGTATCGAGCGCCATGTTGAGAATGCAAAGGCAATTTCTACCTGGTTAGAGAAGCATCCAAGCGTTGAGAAGGTCAACTATGCAGCGCTTACATCATCGCCATGGCACGCACTTGCCAATAAGTACGCACCGAAGGGACCGGGTGCAGTTCTCTCATTCGAACTTAAGGGAGGAGTCGCCGCGGGTAAGAAATTTGTTGAATCTCTCAAACTCTTTAGCCATGTTGCAAATATCGGCGATGTCCGTTCACTGGTCATCCACCCAGCGACTACAACGCACTCTCAACTATCAGCAGAAGAGCAACTGGCTGCAGGTGTAACACCAGGGTTGGTACGACTCAGCCTTGGAATTGAGAATGTTGAAGACCTGAAGGCGGATCTTGAAGTTGGATTTGCTGCTTCAAAATAATTGAAAAATCAAAAGTGCCCACTCAAGAATTTTGAGTGGGCACTTTTCTTGTGGAATTAGTGATTTTAGAGAATTTCTGCGAACAGCGCCTCTACCCGAGACTTAATTTCATCCCGGATAGCCCGGACCGGCTCAATCCCCTGCCCTGCAGGATCATCGAGTTTCCAATCCTCATACCGTTTTCCTGGGTAGTAAGGACAGGCATCTCCGCAACCCATTGTGATGACGACATCAGATTGTTGAACCGCTTCAGGAGTAAGGATCTTTGGCTTCTGATTTGCAATATCAATTCCAAGCTCTGCCATTGCATCTACTGCAACTGGGTTGATGGAATCTTTCGGTGCAGAGCCAGCTGAGAGAACTTCCACTCGGTCACCGCCGAGTTCGCGCATAAAGCCCGCTGCCATCTGTGAACGTCCTGCGTTATGTACGCAGACAAACATGATTGTCTTTTTCATATTAATACCTCTTTCGTAGCCAGAGCGAGAGATAGACCAGACCAACCAGTGCTGGAACTTCGATAAGTGGGCCAATTACTCCCACTAGAGCTTGTCCCGAGTTGATTCCCCACATGCCAATGCTGACGGCAATTGCAAGTTCAAAATTATTTCCTGCAGCAGTAAAAGCGAGGGTTGTCGCCTTCTCATAATTGAGACCCACCTTGCGGCCAAAGAAGTAGGAGAAGCTCCACATAATGAAAAAGTAAATCAAAAGCGGAATAGAAATTCGAAAAACGATTCCTGGTGCATTGATAATTTGCTCACCCTGAAGCGCAAACATCATGACGATTGTGAAGAGCAGTCCGTAGAGTGCCCATGGAGAAATCTTGGGGATGAATGAATTTTCGTACCAAGTTTCACCTTTTGCTTTCACGCCAAACTTACGTGTGAAATAACCAGCGACCAAGGGAATTCCCAAGAAAATCAAGACTGATTTTGTAATGGCACTCGTGGAGAAATTAATGTCATATTGCTCAAGACCCAACCAGCCTGGAAGAACGGTGAGATAAAAAGTTCCCAGAAGTGCATACGCGGCAACCTGAAAGATTGAATTCATTGCAACGAGCAGCGCTGCAGCCTCGCGACTTCCGCAGGCAAGATCATTCCAAATCAAAACCATGGCGATGCATCTAGCTAAGCCGATAACAATCAGACCTGTTCTAAATGTCGGATCATTCGGCAGAAATGTCCAAGCAAGAGCAAACATAAGTGCTGGCCCAATAATCCAATTGAGGATCAGAGAGGAAACTAGTAATTTCTTATCGCTCCGAATGTGGCTCATCTCTTGATAACGTACTTTGGCGAGTACTGGGTACATCATGAGAAAGAGTCCTATCGCGATAGGAAGTGATGTTCCATCTACTTGTATCGCACTAAGGAGTGAATCAAAGTCAGGAAAAGCTTTACCTGCCCCGAGGCCAATTGCCATAGCAAGAAGAATCCAGATCGGCAGGAATCGATCCCGAATGGATAAATGCTTTTTTTCCTCGACGTTCTGCATGGCCCAAATATTAACGGCGTCAGGTAGACAAGTAGTGAACTCAAGGTGGCATTTATAAGTACTCTTGTTCAATGCGAGTACAAATTCAGGAACTCCGTGCCCATAAAGGTTTTTCATATCTTGCGGCATCTCGCTTTATCTCCAATGTTGGAAATGGCATGTCCCCGATCGCGTTGGCCTATGGAGTTCTCAGTATTAAGGGTTCGGATGGTGGAGATTTAAGCCTTGTCATGGGAGCTCGCTACTTCCCTCTGATTGGTTTCATGCTCTTCGGCGGAGTTATCGCAGATCGTTTCCAGCGCAATCGCATCGTTGGCGGTAGCGATGTAATTGGAAGTTTGCTCGCAGCTACCAGTGCGCTCTCATTTATTCTCGGATTCCCAAATATCTGGATTCTTGTAGTGATGGGTGCCCTATTTGGGGTTCTCAATGCACTCTGGTGGCCAGCCATGTCGGGCGTACTTCCGGAAATCCTTCCCAAGGAGAAACTTCAGGAAGGTAATGCTGTCATTGGTCTGATGAACAACATCGGATATATCTCAGGCACTTTGCTCGGCGGCATTCTCGTAGCGACCTTCAACGCCGGATGGGCTTTGCTTATTGATGCGATTTCATTCTTTATCGCTGGTTTGCTTGTCTGGAATATCAACCTTCCAAGTAAAACTCGAATTGAAAGCCCTGGCATCATTCATGATTTAAAGGTTGGTTGGCGAGAGTTCATCTCTCGCTCGTGGGTTGTAACCATGGTTCTGACCTTTGCGATTATTAATATGTCATTTGAATCCATGCTTCAAATTCTTGGACCGTTGAATTTTAATGACCCAGAAACCGGGCCTCGTTACTGGTCTTTCAACTTGGCTGGAATGACCGCAGGAATGATGCTTGGTGGTTTCATTGTCTTAAAGATGAAATTTAAGAGGCCGCTCTATATCTCCATGGTGCTGATTGCCATCTCTGTAATTTGGGATTTTGCACTCGCCTTTGAAGCTCCTCTCGCTATTTGTATCCTTGCAGCAATCTTTAGTGGACTCACCATCGAATTCTTCATGGTTACGTGGGCCACATCAATGCAGAGTCATATTCCGGAAGAGTCGTATTCACGAGTGAATGCATATGACGCACTGGGCTCTTACGGAATCGCACCTATCGGAATTGTGATCGCCGGTCCCCTTGCCGGACACTTTGGGGTGAGCGCCATGCTGATTGCGACAGGAACGCTCACATTTATCGCAGCATGCGCATCTCTGACTGTTAAATCGGTCAGAAACCTTACAATCCCTTAGGCTGAGGCCATGAGTAAAGACGCCACGCCAGATACGACCACGGTAGTACCGCCAAAATTGCGCGGTTGGTTTCATTTAGGTGCAACACCAGCGGTCATCATCGCCTCTTTAGTTCTCTTCATCTTAAGTAAAGAATCGCTGAAGTTTGCTGTTGCCCTTTACTCCATCACGGCAATCATGCTGTTCAGCGTTTCAGCGATTTATCACCGCGTACCTTGGTCTCCAGCAAAGAAGAAGATGTGGCGCCGATGGGATCACGCCAATATCAACTTGCTGATTGCTGGTTCTTACACACCATTTGCAGTAGCGCTTCTTGAACCACAAGATCGCAATCTGATGTTGGCAATTGTCTGGACCGGTGCACTTGCAGGTGTTGCGATTCGCGTCTTCTGGATTGGTGCACCTCGTTGGTTATATGTTGCTAATTACTTGGTTCTCGGCTGGGTTGCAATTGTCTACACACCTCAGCTCTATGACCGTGGTGGCTTATGGGTGCTGATTCCAATTCTTATTGGAGGACTTCTCTATTCAATCGGTGCAATCTTCTACGCCCTGAAAAAACCAGGCCGCGCAGCTAAATACTTCGGCTTCCACGAGCTCTTCCACATCTTCGTTCTCGCTGCGTGGATCAGCCAATACCTGGCAATCTGTTTCGCGATTTACCGTTCGAGGTAAATCGCGCTGAAAGGCTCTAGGGCAATTTACCGCTCAAGGTAGTGCGTCCACGCTGAGGGGCGATTTCGCCTCTCCTAGTAATGCCCTAACCTATGCCCCTAAGGAATATTCGGTAGAAGCGTTTTTTAAGTACTGGGGATTATCAATGGCAGAGAAGAAGGACTTTCTCAACTGGGTGGGCTTCCGCGAGGAATCTGAGCGCACCCCAACAGGCAACCCTGTCGATCGCATCCGCGAACTCGAATCACAGCTCAGCGATCTCCGCTCTCGCCGCGATATCACCTCATTAAGTAAAGAAGAGTTTGAGATTCTCGCAACTGAAACTGCGATGATGATGATCAAGTCAGCGCAAGCTCGTGAAGCAAAGTCGGTCGCTTCAGCAGAGCGTTTGATCAATGAATCAACTCGCAATGCAAAAGATATTCTAGAAAGCGCTGAGACTAAGGCGCGCAGCATTCTCTCCGGCGCCGAAGCCCGTGGTCGCAAGTACATCTCTACTGCAGAAGCTGAAGCAGCAGATCTCGTCAATGAAGCTACACGTGAAGCAGAATCGATCATTGATACCAAGCGTCGCGAAGCAGCAGCCGTTGCATCAGCTGCACGTCGTGAAGGTGAGCGAATTGTTGCTGATGCAGCAAATGAAGTTATTGAGTATCGCCGTTGGTTGGCTGAGGTAATTGCTGAATCTGAAAAGCTCTATCGCATTCAGTCTCAGGCTCTTGTGGCTGCAGAGCAAGCTATTGCGCAATCACGCCAACGCCTTGATGGAGCATTTGCTCGACTCGCAAATATGCAGGCGATGGTTAACGACACTCTTAATGAAGATGGAACAGTCCGTCGCAAAGAACCTATCAAGGTTGAAAGTCGTCGCACCGCTCCAGCTTTAGATGCACCAAAGCGCGCCGCAAAGAAAAGCGCTGCAAAGAAGTCTCCAGCTAAGCGCAAGTAATTTCTATGGCTACCAAACGCGGTATCCAATACATACCTGCAATTGATGGACTTCGCGCCATCGCAGTGATGGCTGTTCTCTTCTATCACTTAGGTTTCAAATGGATTCCCGGTGGCTTCCTCGGAGTTGATCTCTTCTTTGTTATCTCCGGTTATGTCATCACGCGTTTGTTGCTTGATTCAATCGAACGCAGCGGTGGACTCGATCTTCGCGCCTTCTATCTCGCCCGCGTGCGTCGCCTACTTCCAGCCCTCGCATTCATGCTTATTACAACTGCAATTGCAGTGGGCATCTGGGCGCCAGACACCATCAAACGCTTCCTGATAGATACGCCATTTGCGCTGACTGGCTCTATGAATTGGTGGCTTGTGGGCCATCACCTTGATTACTTTGAAGCAATCGGTCGTCCACCTTTACTGCAGCACACATGGTCTCTCGCGGTGGAAGCTCAGTTCTATCTGATCTGGCCGTTGATTCTTCTTCTGATACTTAAGTTCTTCGGCAAGAAGCGCATCTCGATTATCTCTCTAGCAATTGCTGGAGTTTCAGGAATCACCTTGATGGCAGTCTCCTTCTCTCTCGATGCCGCCAATGCATCAAAGGTGAGTCACGTCTACTTCGGAACCGACACGCACAGCATCGGCCTCTTTCTTGGTGCCGCTCTCGCGGTCAGCTGGATTCCACAGAATTTCAAAACAGATGTGAGCAAGAAGGCACAAGACTTTATTGATGGCATTGGAGTCTTCGGATTCTTAGGAATTCTCGCCACATTCTTATTAATTGATGAGACAAAACCTGCGCTCTACAAAATTGCATTTCCATTAGCCGGACTTTTCGCCGCTGCAATCATTACTTCAATTGTTCATCCAGCATCTCGCTTCGCCCCAATCTTGCAGAACAGAGTCTTACTCTGGATCGGCGAGCGTTCCTATGCAATCTATCTTTGGCACTGGGTAATCTTCCAAGTAACCCGCCCAAAGGTCGATCTTGCAGGTGCATCATGGGCGATGTATTCGCTGCGAATTTTGATTGTCTTTGCACTTGCCGATATTTCATTGCGTTATATCGAGCTTCCTGTTCGTCGCGGAGTCTTGAGCTACTGGATAAAGGGCTTGAAGTACCGCACTGAATCTGAGAAGAAGAAGCAAACTATTGCCGTAGCAGCTGTCGTTGCAATTCTCATTGGATCAATCACGGTGGTCAGTGCACGCGCAATCATGATTGGTGAAGAAAAACGTGCCGCTCTCATTGAAAACATTGAGTCAGGTAATACCGCGACTTCAGCAACAAAGGATGGGATCTGGCTCACCGGTGATTCAGTCATTCTCGGAATCAAGAGCGTGCTCGCTGAAAGTCATACTGTTTCACTGGTTAATGCCCATGTGGGGCGTCAGGCACCAGAGCTATTGCAGGCGATTCTGCATGACAGAGCCAATGCTCCTGATGGTCCTGTAGTTCTCAATATGGGCAACAACAATGCACTGACAGAGCAGCAAGTTGTCGACATCCTTGATGCCCTCAAAAATGAAAAGAAAGTCATTCTTGTAAATACTGCAGTCCCCCGCCCATGGCGAGA
>CALJUA010000088.1 GCA_937975715.1 uncultured Candidatus Planktophila sp. | reverse complement strand
TCTCTGCATGCGCTCTACCCACTGAACCTAATTCATATCGCAAATCTTCATCTGTCACTAAAGCGCTGAGTGCACTTGCCATCGCACCTGGTTGTGGTGAGGTGAGAAAACCGGTCTCGCCATCGACGACAATATCTGCGATGGAGCCCACCTTTGTTGCAACTATGGGAAGCCCTGCAAAAGCTGCCTGAATCAAAGTCAGCGGAATACCTTCGTTATCGCTGGTGAGAATTGCAATATCGCTTGCGGCAAAGATTTGATCGATATCAGTGCGCCATCCCAAGAATGTAATGGGCAGATTCTCTTTCTCTGCCCGCTCCTTAGATACTTCAAAGAGTTCGCCTTCTCCAGCGACTAGGAAGTGAAGATTCAATCCGCGTTTGACGCACGCAGCTGCAACATCGAGCAATCTATCTGGGCGCTTAATTTGAGTTAAACGACCAACAAAGGTGCAATAGAGGGCATCTGCATCAAGACCAATCGCCTTACGAGCATCTGACTTATCAATAACAACTGGAGTCGGCAGCCCAGGATAGAAGACTCGATATTTTTCACGGGCACCGATACCTGCCGCAAGTAAATCTTCCTTCACTTGATTACCCACTGCCACCAAAACATCAGTGCGAGCAGCTAAAAACTTTTCAATTGTAATTACAAGCTTTGTCTTCCAGCCGCTGAAATAGCCATGCAAGAGATGGCCATGAAATGTATGAACCTTCAGCGCATCTCCGCCAGCGAGAGTTGCAGCAAGTCGTCCAAGGACTCCAGCTTTCGCCGTATGTGTATGAATGACATCAGGCTTTTCGCGCTTGATCATCACAATCAGAGCAAGAAATGCTTTTGCATCCGCCGCCAAAGAGATAGATCGACCAAGACCTGCAATGCGAGTCGCCTTAACATCGGTAGCAACGGTCTCTAGATAATCAGCCTCGTTATCTGCGCAGTAACCGGTAACCAACTTCTGTTCAAATTTCGTTGAATCAAGTCCGCGCATCAAATCGGCAACAATCACGGCAGGGCCACCCACATTCATGCGGGCGATTATCTGAAGGACCTTGGTTGCCATGTGGTTATCTTCTCGCAAAATAGAGGGATAATTGGCCATATGAGCCAGGGGCAATTCATTTCACACTGCACAGCAGATGCCCTTACCAACGCTGCCCGGCAATTACAGACCGGCATGCTGGTCGCCTTTCCTACTGAGACTGTCTATGGACTTGGGGCAGATGCCACCAATGCCGCAGCTGTTGCGCGCATCTACACAGTCAAAGGTCGCCCCGCAGATCATCCATTAATCGTGCACGTTGCAGACGCTCAAGATATTTCTGAATGGGCATCTGAGATCCCCGATTATGCAATTGATTTAGCGCGTTCATTTTGGCCAGGCCCAATGACTTTAATTTTAAAGCGCACCGACCTCGCGCAAGATTTCATCACAGGGGGACAGGACACTGTTGGACTTCGCGTTCCTGACCACACGCTCGCATTGGCATTTCTATCTGCATTTAAAAAGATTGGCGGCAAAGGCGTTGCGGCACCTAGTGCCAATCGCTTTGGCCACGTATCACCAACCACCGCTCTTGCTGTTCATGAAGAACTTGGTGAATACCTCAATCCTGATGATTTGATTCTTGACGGTGGCCCATCACAAGTTGGTGTTGAATCCACCATAATCGATTGCACTGGTGCATCACCACGTGTTCTTCGACCAGGTGCAATCACAGTTGAAATGATTGAAGCAGTTACTGGCGAAAAGGTTGTTAATCGCGATGATGCAATTCGTGTTAGCGGTTCTCTTGAAAACCACTATGCACCTTCAGCTGTTGTAGTTCTCGATGGCCACCCGTGTCCAGGCGATGGATACATTGCTTTAAGTTCTCTACCAACACCCGAAGGCGTAATTCGCCTTGCTTCTCCTCTTAATAATGAAGATTTCGCACGTCAGCTGTACTCAGCACTTCGCGAGGCCGATGCCCAAGGAATTGATCAAGTAATTGTCGTTCAACCAGAGGGCAGTGATATTGCTCTTGCAATTCGTGATCGCCTTGGACGCGCAGCCCGCGGCCGCTAACTATTTATAACGTCAGCAAGCGCCTTTGTAATTGCACGGTGGCGAGCCATTCCATCTGCCGCCAATGGAATCCAGTTGGTTACGAAGCTAAAACCAATTCGGTGGTTAAGGTCGGCAAATCCTTGCTGACCACCCAGTCCATCGTGGCCAAATGTCATCTCGCTCAAAACTGGAGAATGAGCTGGGTTTGAAACGATAAAACCTAACGAGTGAACTGCATGCGGTGCAGGATCACCAAATATATTGAGACCGATATTGGGGCGCGAGATAGCCTTCTCGATAGTTACATCATTGAGTAGTCGGATGCCATCGGTCTCAGTTACTGCTGCTGAATAAATCTTTGCAACCGAACGTGCGTTTGATACTCCGCCTGCCCCAGCAAACTCCAATTGATGAGTCCGAGGATCGTTATATCCACCCACAAAATCATCGATTCTTCCTGTGAATGCTTTGCCATAGGACATCGCTCGTCGGTTCCAATAGAGAGGAGATTCGAATTCAAGTTCGGGATCTGCAGGCAGGTCATCACTTTTAAGTTGAGCAATCTCTGGCTCGAGATTTGCAGGTGCACCAAAGAACGCTTCAACGCCGAGGGGTTTTGCTAGTTCTTCCTGCAAGAATTCATTGATGCGCTTACCGGTGATGTTGAAGATGATCTTGCCCATCAGATGACCGATTGTTCCTGCGTGATAGAGATAGCCTGTATCTGGCTCCCAGATCGGACGCTGTCGAGCAAGAGCTTCTTCAACCGGAATTACTTTCTGCATATCTTCAAAGGTCATGT
>CALJUA010000087.1 GCA_937975715.1 uncultured Candidatus Planktophila sp. | reverse complement strand
CATTGATTATGGCGAATATTGAAAAACCTGGGAACAAATCAGCTCAGATGAAGGTGCCGGTCTCGCTTGTCATTCGCGAAAGCGTTAAGAATATAAATTAATTTGAACGGCTCTTGATAATCGAGCGTATATTGAAGATCAAGATCGGAATTACGCAGATGAAGAGCACGACCCCAAGGGCAGAACCCTTACCTTGGTCGTATTGAACAAAGGTGCGTGAATACATCTCATTTGCAAGAACATTTGTGCCGAAATTTCCACCCGTCATAGTTTCTATGATGTCAAAGAGTTTTAGTGCCCCCACTAGCTGAAGTGCGAGAACCACACCAAAAGTGGTTTTGACCATAGGGAATGTGATATTTCGGAAGAGCTTCAAACCGTACGCGCCATCAATCTTGGACGCTTCAACAATATCCGAAGGTACTGCCTTAATCGCTGCCGAGAGAATCACCATCGCAAAACCTGTCTGCGTCCAGACGAGAATCACCATCAGTAAAAAAGTATTCAGTGGCTTATTTAGAATCCAATTGACTGGATCGCCGCCAAGATGGGTCCATATCGCATTGAGTAGACCAATCTGAGTGCCATTGCTGCGAAAGTCATAGATGAACTTCCAGATAATAGATGCTCCAACAAACGAGATTGCCATCGGCATAAAAAGTATTGATTTAGGAATTGATTCACGTCTCATCTGATTGAGAAGTATCGCCATGGTGAGGCCAAGCACAGTTGTGAAGATGGGTGCGAAAAGTAGCCAGAGCAAGGTGTTTCTCATCATGATGGCAATGCTGGGATCTGAAAGCATCCACCGGTAATTATTCAAGCCAATGAATGAAAGTGAATCTGGCCCCATAAAACTAAAAAGAATTGTTTGAATTCCTGAAATAACAATTCCGGTTAACACGAGCAGAACCGCTGGCCCAACGAAAATTACTATCGCAAGGTATCGAGCAATCTTGCCTTGGAATTTTCCAGCTATAAAGAAGATGGTGCCCAAGACGACAAAGAAGATAGCTATAGTCGTTAAGACTCCATTGAATTTTGAGATTGAGGAAGTGAAAAAGTCATTCACTTTATCAACCTCGATTGTTGAAGCAAGTAGTGTAAAGAGATGTGCTTACTTTACGGATCCTGCTGTGAGTCCACGAACGAAATAGCGTTGCAAACTAAAGAAGACCACCAATGGAATTGAGATAGTAATAAATGCACCTGCGGTAAGTGTTGTCCATGATGAACCGTATTGGCCAACTAATGAGGCAAGTTTGGCGTTAATAGGGGCAACTTCCTCGGTTCCACCAGCAAAGGTAAGTGCAACGAGCAAATCATTCCAAACCCAGAGGAATTGGAATATTGCAATTGCAGCGATGCCCGGAACTGAAAGAGGAATAACAATTTTGCGGAAGATAAGGAAGTGGTTTGCTCCATCTACGTGGGCAGCCTCCATAAGTTCGCGTGGCAATGATGCAACAAAGTTATGAAGTAAATAGATTGCAAGTGGCATCGCAAACATTGTGTGAGGGAGCCAAATTCCAGCGAAATCACCAGCGATTCCTAGTGCCGGAAAAATTGTCACAGATCCGATATGTGCTCCACCTGTGAAAAGCTGGAGTAATGGAACCAGTGACATCTGCAATGGAACAATTTGCAGGGCAAAGATTGCGAAAAAGATAAAATCACTGCCTTTGAATTTGACCCAAGCCAAGCCATATGCCGCCATTGTTGCGATAACGATAGGGAAGATAGTTGCAGGCAATGTGATGACGATTGAGTTTACGAAGTACGGCAAGATTCCATCGCTGAGTGATTCCGAGGCTCCACCGAAGAATACTTCCCTGTAGTTTTGCAATGTAAATGCTGGCTTTGTGAATGCAGACCACCAACCATTGGCATAAATCGCGTCGCCGGTGCGGAATGAGGTCACCAAAAGACCAAAGGTAGGAATCGTCCAGAGAATAGTGATGGTCCATACAGTTATTGCTGCAATTTTCGAAGAGAAAATCTGGCGACCAGAGCTTGGTTTTGAGATCTTGAGGCTCATTAGTGTGCTCGCTCTCTGCGAATTGATCGAATGTTATAAATCAGAATTGGTGTGACACAGATAAAGAGAACAACTGCGAGAGCAGAGCCTTTTCCTTGGTCGAATTGAACGAATACCTGTGAATACATCTCATTAGCGAGAACGTTGGTGCCAAAGTTTCCACCAGTCATTGTTCGCACAATATCGAAGAGTTTGAGCGCGCCTACGACCTGGGTCGCCAGCACCACGATGACCGTTGTTTTCACCATTGGAAAGGTGATGTTACGGAAGAGCTTGAAGCCGTATGCGCCATCGAGGGCAGATGCTTCAACCACGTCTGCCGGGACTGCCTTAATTGCCGCGGAGAGAATGACCATCGCAAATCCCATCTGAGTCCAGACGAGGATAATCATGAGAAGGAAGGTGTTGATTGGTTTGCTGAGCATCCAGTTGACCGGTTCACCACCAAAGAAAGTCCATATTGCATTAAGTAAGCCAATTTGAACATCACCTTCGCGGAATTCATAGACGAACTTCCAGATGATAGACGCTCCAACAAAAGAGATAGCCATGGGCATAAAGAGGAGTGACTTCGGGATTGATTCCCGTTTAATGCGATCAAGCATTACCGCTAGGAGCAATCCGAGGGCGGTGGTGAAGAGTGGTGTTACTAGCAACCAGAGAATGGTGTTACGCATAATGATTGCGACGTTGGGATCTTTGAACATCCAGGTGTAATTGTCGAAACCAATGAAATTTAGAGAGTCCGCATCCATAAAACTAAACATCACGGTTCTTACGGCAGGAATTACTAGACCTGCTGATAAAAGAATTAATGCTGGTGAGACGAAGACTGCGATAGCGATGTACTTAGATTTCTTGCCGTTGAATTTTCCTGCGATGAAGAAGATTGTTCCAAGAACAACAGTAAAGATGGCAATAGCTGAAAATACGCTGCCAAATTTACTAAGCGTGGTGGGGAGAAAATCTTCCACGTTAAACACCTCTTCTTCCGATTTAAGTTTTAAAAAATGCTTGGGGTGAAAATGTTAGTTCCGGAGGGCTCCTTATGGAACCCTCCGGAACTAATTACATTTTTATCGGTAACTAATTACCAATAATTATGATGCTGGCCAAGCTGCATCAATTGCCTTTGTAACTTCTGCAATTGACTTGCCCTCGCCGAACCACGCTGTGAATTCCTTCCACTCAGCGCCTGCACCTACAGCAGCTGGCATCAAGTCTGATGCGTCAAATGCGAATGTTGACTTAGGGTTTGAGAGGTAGGTTGCAGCAAGACGATCGATTGGGTTCTTGTATGCAGCTAGTGGAACACCGCTGTTTGCAGAAACCCAGTTATCAAGTTGAACGCGTGATGTAGCAAATGTTGCTGATGAAAGGTAAGCCTGAACCTGCTGTACCTCTGGACGTGATGAGAATGCTGCTGTGAACTCGCCGCCACCTACAACTGGAACTGTGACCTTTGAGTTTGTAGCAGGAAGGTAGAACGCAAATACGTCACCCTTCTCAGAGATTGTTGCTCCTTCATCTGCAAGGATATTTCCGTAGAAAGATGCCTGCTGAAGCATGTTGCACTTACCTGTAGGAATTCCCTTACCTGCATCCTGGAATGTAGTTGTAGCGATTCCCTTAACGTTTCCGACCCACTTTGGATTCTGCATCCAGTCAGCAACCTTCTTCATAGCTGCCTGAATCTTTGGATCTGAGAACTTAACCTTGTGTGATACCCAGTCTGCGTAGACCTGTGCACCGTATTCACGGAGAACCATCTGCTCTACCCAGTCAGTTCCTGGCCAACCTGTTGCTCCACCAGAACCGAGACCACCACACCATGCAATCTGACCGTTAGCAGCCATCTTGTCTGAAAGTGCTTCCATTTCAGCCCATGTCTTTGGAACTGTATAGCCGTTCTTTGCGAACTGCTTTGGTGAGTACCAAACAAGTGACTTCATGTTTGAACCGAATGGAGCTGCGTAAATCTTCTTGTTAACAGTTCCAAGATCTGCCCATGATGCAGACCAGTACTTCTTAATGTTTGCTACAACAGCCTTAGGAGCTGGAACAACCTTTCCTGTTGCAACCATCTTCACGAGAAGACCTGGCTGTGGGATCCATGCGAGATCAGGTGCGTTGCCGCCCTTTACACGAACTGGAAGAAGTGCTTCGAACTGGTTTGATCCTTCGATCTTGATCTTTACACCAGTACATGTCTGGAAATCTTTTGTTGCTGTCTGCAATGTTGTGAGCTCTGGCTCCAAAATTGAAGTGAAGATTGTTACTGTCTTGCCCTTCATGCTCTTGTAGCCTGTGTATGGATCACAGTTCACTGCAGCTGATGCTGGTGAAACTGATGCCACAACTGAGGCAACAAGAGAAACAGCGAGTGCGCCGAAAACGACACGTGTGCTCTTTTTCATTTTTGTCCTTTGCAATTGGGTAATCGAGGTAGGCCAGGAAGCCCATCTCCGTGGGGATATTGTTGGACTGTTCATCCCCACATGCAAGCAAACGGCGAAGTTGTGTGAGCGTGGACGTGCTAACGATTGCGTAACGCTTAAAAGGTGGTTTTTTGCAGAAAACTGCAAAACTAATTCAGTGTTGAGCCGTTGCTCTTTACGACTCCGCTATACCAAATCGCAGAATCTTTCAGCGTGCGCTTCTGGGTTTCAAAGTCGACATGAACAATGCCAAAACGCTTCTCATAACCAAGTGCCCACTCGAAATTGTCGAGTAGAGACCATTGGTAATAGCCCTTTACTGGCGATCCAGCGTCGATCGCATCACGCATCGCACGAAGATGCTTATCTAAATATGCGATTCGGCGTTCATCATGCACATGTCCATCAGCAGAAACTCCATCTCCATACGCGCATCCATTTTCGGTGATGTAAATATCTGGGCAGCGATCGCCGAGTTCTTGATGCCAACGAACCAAAAGATTTGTGAGTCCTTCAGGGGTAATCGCCCATCCCATATCTGTCTTATCACCATGCATTGTCATATCAACATTGAGATCAAAGACGTTCGACATGTCGTAAAACTTTTCTCCATCATTGCCTGGAAGGCCCATTCGATTATCGAAGTAGTAATTGATTCCAATAAAATCGTTATGGGTTGTGCTTGCGAGTTCTAGATCACCAGGCTTTACAACCGGATTAATTTCATCACCAAAGTGCTTCAGCAAAATTTCAGGATATGAACCTTTATAGAAGGCATCCATCCACCAACGATTTTGTTGTGCATCCATGACATCGTTAGCGTGAATCAAAGTTGGATCGGTTGGATCATCCATTGGGAAATTAGCTTGATTAAGTACAGGGCCAATAAGTAAGTCTGGACGTACCTTTTTCATAGCCCGTGATGCAATCGCATGAGCCATCACAGTGTGGTGCGCTGCAGCAAATGCATCCTTACGTGATGTTCGACCTGGTGCATGAACACCAATGCCATATCCGAGCCATGACACAACCCATGGTTCATTAATTGGAGAGAATCGCTTCACGCGATCGCCGAAGTGTTTCGCAACTTCAGTTGCATAGAATTCAAATGCATCGAGAATCTGACGATCTGCCCAACCACCTTTATCTTCAAGTGGTTGAGGTAAATCCCAGTGATACAAAGTGACGAGGGGTTCTATGCCAGCTGCAATTAATGCGTCAATAAGCTTGTCATAGAAAGCGAATCCACGGTCTTCACGCACCTTGTCGCCTTTGGGAAATAGGCGCGGCCATGCAAGTGAAAGGCGGTATGACTTCACGCCGATTTCTTGCATGATTTTGATGTCATCGAGATAACGGTGATAGTGATCGCATGCAACCTCACCAGTATCGCCATTGGCTACTTTTCCTGGTGTATCGCAGAAAGTGTCCCAAATGGAAGGTCCACGACCATCTTCCTTGGAAGCGCCTTCAACTTGAAATGCAGCAGTTGCAACACCCCATGTGAAATCTTTTGGAAAAGTCATCGTTATCTCCTTGATTAGGGGTGATTAGTTTTACTTAAGTGTGTGTTAATGTAAATAACCTAATGAATTGCAATACCCTTCCACTATGAATATTGCTGCAAACATCTTTGATGCACATTCGATTGTGGGAGATCTTGGTCTGGCCGGAATCGTTGCAATTATCTTTGCTGAGACAGGTTTGTTGATTGGTCTCGCATTTCCTGGCGACTCACTCCTCTTTATTGCAGGTATTGCTGCATCATCTGCTGGAGCTGAAATTCTTGGCGGTGCATCACTTAATGCGACAGTCTTTATTGCAGCGCCGTTAGCCGCAATTGTCGGTTCGCAGGTGGGTCACTTCTTGGGCGCAAAGTACGGCCGTAAATTATTTGATCGCCCTAATGGACGCTTCTTTACACACGAACGAGTAGAGCAGACCGAACGTTGGCTAACGAAATATGGTGTTGGTAAAGCGCTCATACTTGCTCGCTTTATTCCATTTGTACGCACACTGATTAACCCAACAGTCGGAATTATTGGTTACCCGGCACGTAAATTCTTTCTGTGGAATGCAATCGGTGCGGTAATTTGGACTCAACTTGTACTTGGTGCTGGTTATATTCTTGGAAATAAGATCAGTGGTTCTATCGATAAGTACCTGCTACCCATCATCGGACTGATTGTTCTGGTTAGCGTATTGCCTGTTGCTCTTGAAGTTCTTAAAGAGTGGCGAACAAAGAAGGATCTCTCCTAGAGTCCTAGATCTGCCAACTGGTATGCGGCGTAGTACTTGTAACCCGCTGCCTCGATGGCATCTTTTGCACCGCGCTCGACGATAACCGCAACACCCACAACAACGGCGCCAGCTTCTTTGAGGGCTTCAACCGCTGTCAATACTGATCCACCTGTAGTCGAGGTGTCTTCGACAGCTAAAACGCGCTTTCCGGCAACATCTGGTCCTTCGATGCGACGCTGAAGTCCGTGAGCTTTTCCTTCTTTACGAACTACAAAAGAATCCAGCGCGCGGCCGCCGCGTGCTGCAACATGCATCATCGCTGTGGCAACAGGGTCTGCGCCCAGTGTTAATCCACCTACTGCATCGAATTCAAGATCCTTGGTGAGGTCGAGCATGACTTCACCAACAAGTGGAGCTGCCACATGATCTAAGGTGATTCGACGAAGGTCGACGTAGTAGTCAGCTT
>CALJUA010000086.1 GCA_937975715.1 uncultured Candidatus Planktophila sp. | reverse complement strand
AGCTATGGGTCTCTCACTCGTCGCAGTCTTTATCTACGCAGGTTCAATGTCGACCTCAGAAATCGTCGCTTCACAACACGGACATATCTGGAACGCAGTAGTTCTCTTCCCGTCATTTGTTATCTACGTGATTTCGATGGTCGGCGAAACTAACCGCGCTCCTTTCGACTTGGCTGAAGCTGAAGGCGAGCTCGTCGGTGGTTTCCACACTGAGTACTCATCACTGAAGTTTGCACTCTTCTTCTTGGCTGAATACGTCAATATCATCGCAGTTTCAGCACTGGCGACAACTCTCTTCCTTGGTGGCTACCACGCGTTCCCCGGCCTCGGCTTTACTGAGAGCTGGCTCGGCGGTTGGTTTGTGATCATCTGGTTCTTCTTGAAGGTGAATATCTTCTTCTTCATCTTTATGTGGCTTCGTGCCTCACTGCCACGTCTTCGCTACGACCAATTTATGAAGTTCGGTTGGAAAGTACTTATCCCCGCTTCATTGCTATGGATCATGATCGTTGCGTCCCTCCGCGTCATTCAGCAGAACGGTGCATCCCGCACAGTGGCGCTGGCTTTTGCTTTGGGAATCGTTGTCATCGTCATGGCGATCTCTTCACTCTTTGAAAAGAGTAAGAATGAGGCACGTAAGCCACTTCCAGAGGGTGAAGCTCCAGATTTCCCACTTCCGCAACTTCCAGGCGTTTCATCATTTAACGCTTCAGTTCAGGCACGCACTTCAGGAGGCACCAATGAGTAATTCATTAGAACCAAAGAAGTCAGGTGCTGCAAAGGACATCAATGATGTCTCTTTCGTTGAAGTTGAGCAGCCAGGACCTGCCTCCCTTGGTAAGCAGTCACTCGGTTTCTGGGTCACTTTCAAATCTATGTTTAAGAAGAACCTCAGCGTTCAATATCCAGATGTAAAGGCACCAACTGAGCCACGCTTCCACGGTCGCCATCAGCTCAATCGCCACCCCGATGGACTCGAAAAGTGCATCGGTTGCGAACTCTGCGCATGGGCTTGTCCTGCAGATGCGATTTATGTCGAAGGTGGAAAGAACACCCCAGGCAATCAAGTCTCGCCAGGAGAGCGCCACGGCGCGGTCTACCAAATCAATTACTTGCGATGCATTTTCTGCGGTCTCTGCGTTGAGGCATGTCCAACTCGTGCGCTCACAATGACCAATGAATACGAACTCGCAGATAGTTCTCGCGAGAAGTTAATTTTTGAGAAGGAAGATCTCCTTGCACCACTACGTGCAGGAATGGTCATGCCTCCGCACCCAATGTATCCAGGAATGGATGAGAACAACTATTACCGCGGTGAAGTAAAGGCTGCAGATCCATCACAAGGTCCGATCCTTGGAAGCGCGGGGGAGGCGAAGTAATGATTATCCAGACTCCAGAGGCAGTGATGTTCTGGATCCTCGCTCCGATTGCTGTTCTTTCAGCTCTTGGAATGTTGCTGGTAAAGAAAGCTGTTCACTCAGCGCTCTTGCTTGCATGGGTCATGATCACGCTCGCAATCTTCTACATTGCACAGGATGCGCTTTTCCTTGGAATCGTTCAGATCGTTGTCTACACAGGCGCGGTCATGATGCTCTTCCTCTTTATCTTGATGCTCGTCGGTGTTGACGCTTCAGATTCGCTGAAAGAGACAATTAAGGGACTTCGACCAATCGCAATTACTGCAGCAATCGGCTTTGGCGGTTTGATGGTCTCACTCATTGGCCGTGCAACTCTTGGCCGCAGCCCGGTCGGTCTCGCTCAAGCAAATGCAGATGGCAATGTTCAAGGCCTAGCTCGCTTACTTTTCTCCGATTACGTCTGGCCTTTCGAAGTTGTTTCTGCGCTCCTGATTACTGCAGCTCTTGGTGCCATGGTTCTTGCACATCACCAGCGCACAGTCGCTCGTCCAACTCAGCGCGAAAGCGCAATTGCACGATTCCGCACCGGCTCACTTGCCAGCGCCGCAGGCCTTCCAGGTCCTGGCGTCTTTGCCCGTCACAATGCAGTCGATGTACCTGCGCTGCTTCCAGATGGATCTCCGGCGCCAACATCAATCTCTGCAACTTTGAAGGCTCGTGGCGACATGCTCGAGTCAGCTCAATTCCAACTTGATGTTGTCGATACAACAGTCGTGGAGGAGAAGTAATGAATCCTTATAACTACCTCTACGTATCTGCCCTCCTCTTCACCATCGGAGCAATCGGCGTCGTTGTTCGTCGCAACGCAATCGTTCTCTTTATGTGCGTTGAACTTATGCTCAACGCAGCAAACCTCGCATTTGTTACCTTCTCACGCATCAACGGCACACTGGATGGACAGGTCACAGCCTTCTTCACCATGGTTGTTGCTGCCTGTGAAGTAGTAGTTGGTCTAGCCATCATCGTGACGATTTATCGCTCACGCCGATCAGCATCTGTTGACGATGCTAGTTTGTTGAAGCGATAACTATGAGCACTTCATCATCACTCGTTTATCTCATTGCTCTGCCTCTTGCAGGTGCGGCAATACTTTTCTTGGGTGGCCGACGCACTGATAAGTGGGGGCACTTTCTGGCAACAGCGATGTCTGCAAGCTCATTCGGTGTAGGCCTCTATCAACTTTTACAGATGCTCGGCCGTTCTACCGAAGAGCGCGCCATTACTCAGAAGCTCTTCACCTGGATTGCAGTCGGTGATTTCAATATCGATGCCGCCCTTCTCCTCGATCAGCTCTCTATTTGCTTCGTACTTCTCATTACAGGAGTGGGCACGCTGATTCATATCTACTCCATCTCATATATGGAGCATGATGAAAATCGACGCCGCTTCTTTGCCTACCTCAACCTCTTTATTGCAGCGATGCTCTTGTTGGTTCTCGGTAACTCATACCTCAACCTGTATGTAGGTTGGGAAGGTGTAGGTCTTGCCTCTTACCTCTTGATCGGTTTCTGGAACCAGAAGCCTGCATATGCAACTGCCTCTAAGAAGGCATTCGTCATGAACCGCGTTGGCGATATGGGTCTCTCATTTGCCATCATGATTGCCTTCGCAGCTCTTGGAACAACTTCATTTGCTGGCGTTGAAGCAGCTTCACACCACGCATCTGAGGCTGCTTTGACAGCAATCGGAATCATGTTAGTTGTTGCAGCAGCGGGTAAGTCAGCACAGTTCCCATTGCAGGCATGGCTCGGCGATGCGATGGCCGGCCCAACTCCGGTTTCAGCTCTGATTCACGCAGCAACCATGGTTACTGCAGGTGTTTACCTCATCGTTCGCTCTAACTTCATCTTCGATGCAGCTCCAACAGCTCAGCTCGTAGTGGTTATCGTTGGTGCAATTACTTTGATCTTCGGTGCCCTTATCGGTACCGCTAAGGATGATATTAAGAAGGCACTTGCCGCCTCAACCATGTCTCAGATCGGTTACATGATCTTGGCTGCAGGTCTTGGTCCTGTTGGTTATGCATTTGCAATCATGCACTTGCTGACACATGGATTCTTCAAGGCGAGCATGTTCTTGGGTGCAGGTTCTGTTATGCACGGCATGAACGACGAAGTGAATATGCGTAAGTTTGGAAACCTCCGTAAATTTATGCCAATTACTTTCGTGACCTTTGGACTTGGTTACCTCGCAATTATCGGTGTTCCACCATTTGCTGGTTTCTACTCTAAGGATTTGATCATCGAGACTGCATTTAATGCAGGTGGTGTGAAGGGAATCCTTCTCGGTGGGACAGCTCTTCTGGGTGCTGCAATCACAGCGTTCTATATGTCTCGCGTCATGATTCTTACCTTCACAAGCAAAGAGCGCTGGGACGATAACCAGCACCCACACGAATCACCAGCGCTGATGTGGATTCCAATTGCGATTCTCGCTCTTGGTTCAGTGGCATCAGGGTTCCTCTTTACTCGCGGAGATTCTCTCGTAAATTGGTTAACACCTGTTTTCGGCGAACATGGCGAGCATCATGAAGAGCATTTCCTCGCTCCGATTG
>CALJUA010000085.1 GCA_937975715.1 uncultured Candidatus Planktophila sp. | reverse complement strand
GCACTGAGCGTCCAAAGCCACCATTTACAACATCGACTATGCAACAAGATGCCGGCAGCCGACTTGGGTGGGGTGCGCAAATCACAATGCGCGTGGCACAACGTTTGTACGAAAACGGTTACATCACCTATATGCGTACCGACTCGATTAACTTGAGTGATCAGGCAATCAAAGCGGCGCGAGCTGCAGCGAAATCCCTCTATGGCGCAGACCATGTCTATGAGACAGCTCGCTTGTATCAAGGTAAGACGAAGAACGCACAAGAGGCACACGAGGCTATTCGCCCAGCAGGAGATGTCTTTAAGACTCCTGGAGAATTGGCACCAGAGCTTTCTCGCGATGAATTTGCATTGTATGACTTGATTTGGAAGCGCACCGTTGCTTCCCAAATGGCCGATGCCAAGAAGATGCAGATGCGCGTCGACTTTGATGTCAAGACCGCCGATGGCAAAGATGCAATCTTCCGTGCCAACGGAAGTGTCATTACCTTTCCGGGATTTCTTGCAGCATATGATGATGTGGCAACCGATGAAAATAAAGATGAAGAGAGCGTTGATCGCAGACTTCCAGCAATGTCAGTGGGTCAATCAGTAAAGGTCAATGAATACACCTGCGAAGGCCATGATACAAAGCCACCAGCACGCTACACAGAGCCAACTCTGGTAAAGAAGTTGGAAGAACTTGGTATAGGTCGCCCATCAACATTTGCTTCGATTATTCAAACCATTCAAGATCGTGGTTATGTCAATAAGCGCGGTCGGGCACTTGTTCCAACATTCTTAGCATTCTCAGTTACCGGTCTTCTCGAATCACACTTTACAAAACTTGTTGATTACGACTTCACCGCATCGATGGAGGAAGATCTCGACAAGATTGCATCTGGCGAAGCAGGACGCGTCGATTGGTTGCGCGATTTCTACTATGGCCATGACGGTGAACCAGGTCTTGATGAGCTTTCACAAGATCTCGGCAATATTGATGCCCGTGCAACCAACACCATGAATCTCTCCGAGAATATTGAAATTCGTGTAGGTCGCTATGGCGCCTACCTCCAAGAGAACTTTGCTGACGGTGAACGTAAGCTCGCTAATATCCCTGAAAATATGGCACCAGATGAGCTCACACTTTCTAAAGCAATCGAACTTCTCGCAGCCCCTTCAGGTGAGCGCGAACTCGGTATTGATCCAGCAACAGGACTTGAAGTCGTTGCCAAGA
>CALJUA010000084.1 GCA_937975715.1 uncultured Candidatus Planktophila sp. | reverse complement strand
GCACTGAGCGTCCAAAGCCACCATTTACAACATCGACTATGCAACAAGATGCCGGTAGCCGACTTGGCTGGGGTGCGCAAATCACAATGCGCGTGGCACAACGCTTATACGAAAACGGTTACATCACCTACATGCGTACCGACTCGATTAACTTGAGTGAGCAAGCAATTAAGGCAGCGCGCGCAGCGGCTCAATCTCTTTATGGTGCAGACCATGTCTATGAAACAGCACGCTTGTATCAAGGCAAGACCAAGAATGCACAAGAAGCGCACGAGGCTATCCGCCCAGCAGGAGATGTCTTTAAGACACCTGGCGAACTAGCGCCAGAGCTCTCCCGCGATGAGTTCGCCTTATATGACCTTATTTGGAAGCGCACAGTTGCATCTCAAATGGCCGATGCCAAGAAGATGCAGATGCGTGTGGACTTTGATGTAAAGACCGCCGATGACAGAGATGCAATATTCCGTGCAAATGGCAGCGTCATCACTTTCCCTGGATTCCTTGCTGCGTATGACGACATTGCCACAGATGAAAACAAAGATGAAGAGAATGTTGACCGCAGATTGCCGGCAATGACAGTCGGTCAATCGGTAAAGGTCAACGAGTACACCTGCGAAGGCCACGATACAAAGCCACCTGCGCGTTACACAGAGCCAACTCTTGTGAAGAAACTTGAAGAACTTGGTATCGGTCGTCCTTCAACATTCGCATCTATCATTCAAACAATTCAAGATCGTGGTTACGTAAACAAGCGCGGTCGCGCACTTGTCCCAACATTCTTGGCATTTTCTGTGACAGGTCTTCTCGAATCACACTTTACAAAACTTGTAGATTACGACTTCACCGCATCGATGGAAGAAGATCTCGACAAGATTGCATCCGGTGAAGCTGGTCGCGTGGATTGGTTGCTCGATTTCTATTACGGCGTCGATGGCCAACCAGGTCTCAATGAACTCGCACTTGATCTTGGCAATATCGATGCTCGCGCTACAAACACCATGAATTTATCTGATTCCATTGAAATTCGCGTAGGTCGCTATGGCGCATACCTACAAGAGAATTTTGAAGATGGTGAGCGCAAGCTCGCCAATATTCCAGAGAACATGGCTCCAGATGAATTAACGCTTGAAAAGGCAATCGAACTTCTTGCGGCGCCTTCTGGTGAGCGCGAACTCGGTATTGATCCAGCAACAGGACTTGAAGTCGTTGCCAAGA
>CALJUA010000083.1 GCA_937975715.1 uncultured Candidatus Planktophila sp. | reverse complement strand
TAGATAGGCATCAATGGATAGCCAACGACATTCTTCTCTGTGCGACCAGGACCAGGGAACTGTGTGTGCTTCTGGTACCAGACCAACATCAAGTGAACTGTAATCAGCGCCAAGAAGATTCCTGGCAAGAGAAGAACGTGCACTGTGTAGATGCGTGGAATAAATGCTTCACCTGGGAAGGCTCCACCAAATGCAAAGAATGCAAGGTATGAACCAACAAGGGGGAGAGCTTGAATGATTGCTTCAGCGATACGGATACCTGTTCCTGAGAGCAAGTCATCAGGAAGTGAGTAACCAAGGAAGCCTTCAACGATTCCGAGAGTCAGAAGTCCGACACCGATAATCCAGTTGAACTCACGTGGCTTGCGGAAGGCACCGGTGAAGTAAACGCGGAGCAAGTGAACAACGATGCCCACCATAAAGATAAGAGCAGCCCAGTGGTGAATCTGACGCATCAAGAGTCCACCACGTACTTCGAAGGAGATATCGAGAGTCGATGCATATGCAGCAGACATCTCGAGTCCCTTAAGGGGTGCATATGCACCGTCGTAAACAACTTCCTTCATCGATGGGTCGAACCAGAATGTAAGGAAGGTTCCTGATGCAAGAAGGATGATAAATGAGTAAAGGCAGATTTCACCAAGAAGGAATGACCAGTGATCAGGGAAGACCTTTGTGAGGTTCTTCTTCATCCACTTTGCTGCACCTGTGCGGTCGTCAACGTAGCCCGCTACATTGCCTGCAATTCTTTCGCGTGCTGTCATGATGAGCGCTCCCAGAAGCTAGGTCCAACAGGTTCATTAAATGGTGCTTGTGCAACGAGGTAACCCTCTTCATCGACAGTAATTGCTAACTGCGGCAATGGGCGAGCAGCAGGACCAAAGATGACCTTCGCTGCACGAGTAACGTCGAATGTTGATTGGTGACATGGGCACAAGAGGTGCTTTGTCTGCTGCTCGTAGAGAGCAACTGCGCAACCCATATGTGAACAAATCTTTGAGAAGGCGATGATGCCTTCATGTGTCCATGAGAGGCGTTCGTCATCGAGATTGAAATCTTCTGGACGAAGGCGAATAAGAAGAACCGCGTCTTTGCCGATGTCGTTCAATGAGCGATGGTCCTCGCCAGCTGGCAATTCTGGGAGAGTCTGAGCAACGGCACCTACTTCAAGGTCTGATGCTTTGATAGGACGATCACCTGGATCTGTAACAAGACGAGTGCCTGCCTTCCATGATGTCTTTGTTAAATCATCTTTTGGAAGTGGACCCAAGTCACGAAGAAGCAAGAGAGGTGTAAGACCTGAGAGACCGAGCGCAACGCCGAGTGTGCGCTTGATCAATGGTCGACGACCAAGTCCTGCAGCGCCTGCGCCAGCCTTAACTGTCTTTACAAACTCTGCGCGATCTTCATCAGGTGAACGGAATTCGTGACGCTCTGCGATAACTTCGTTATCTGGCATCAAAGTTTTGGCCCAGTGAATTGCACCCGCTCCAATGCAGAAGAGTGCAATCGCCATTCCGAGTCCTAAGAACAACTGATGAGCATTTGTCTCACCCATGACCGGGATGAAGATAAATGAATCAGTTGGGATAAAGATGTATGAAGCGATAAGAAGAATTGTTCCGAGAGCAGAGAGAATGAAGAGAATAGCTACCTGTAGCTCTGCCTTCTTTGCATACTTCTCATCTTCGTCAGCGCGACGATGTACGTGCGCTGGAAGACCCGGATCTTTGATGAGTTCGATTTCGTTAGACATATATCTATCTCGCTTTCATCGCCAACCAGACTGCTACACCAATGAGCAATCCGATTCCTAGAGTCCATGCCAAAAGGCCTTCAGTTACAGGACCAACTCGTCCAAGTGCTGCACCACCAAGTTGTGGCTCTGATTCAGCTGCCTTGATCCACTTGATGATTGAGAGCTTCTCTTCAGCGGTAAGAGTTTTATCGCTAAAGACAGGCATTGATTGCGGACCTGTAATCATCGCTTCGTAAATGTGCTTTGGTTCAACACCCATCAAAGTTGGTGCGTACTTGCCTTGAGTGAGTGCTCCACCTTGAGCTGCGAAGTTGTGGCACATCGCGCAGTTGGTACGGAAGAGTTCGCCTCCTTCTGCAACAGAACCATCACGCTCGTAATTGAGAACTTCATCGCCAGGAACCTCAGGACCAGGCGCAAGCGATGCAACATATTGCGCCAGTGCATTTACTTCAGCCGGCGTATATACAGGATCTTTGCGCATTGCTTGTTGGCTCATATCAGCCATCGGCATACGACCTGTACCTACCTGGAAATCTACAGATGCTGCACCAACTCCAATGAGTGAAGGAGCAACGGTTCCTCCTTCTGCATTAAGACCGTGGCAGGAAGAGCATCCCTTAAGGAAGAGCTGCTTGCCTTCTGCGATTGCCGCAGAGCGATCTGCTGCAGTGGTGGTGGTGTTATTAACCGCGCTAGCTACCTGGAAAGTTGTTCCGATAGTAAAGAGAGCGAAGACCAAAAGGATGGGTCCTGCCGCACGATGGCGACGTAGGCGTGATAGACGCTTCACTTGTATTCCTTCCTTACTTAATTAGGTAGATAGCTGAAAAGAGTGCGATCCATACAACGTCAACAAAGTGCCAGTAGTACGAGACAACGATTGCTGTTGTTGCTTGGCTCTGGGTAAAGCGACGAGCCTTAGCAACGCGCAAGAGCACGATGAGGAATGCGATCAATCCACCTGTTACGTGGAGACCATGGAAACCTGTTGCGAGATAGAAAACAGAACCGTATGCATTAGATGAGAGTGTGAGTCCCTCAGTCACCAATGATGCGTACTCGTAGATCTGGCCGGCGATAAAGAAGCCACCCATCAAGAATGTTAGTGAGAACCATTCGCGCATTCCCCATGAAGAAATCTTGAGAAGCGAACCTGTGCGACGTGGCTGGTACCGCTCAGCCGCAAAGACACCGAACTGACATGTCACAGATGACAAAACGAGAATGGTGGTGTTGAGGACTGCGAAAGGAATATTGAGAATCTCTGTCGACTCGAGCCACACTGATGGACCCTGCACTGCGCGTGTAGTGAAGTACATCGCGAAGAGCGCGGCGAAGAACATGAGCTCGCTTGAGAGCCAAACAATTGTTCCTACCGCGACCAAGTTAGGGCGGGTGATCTTGTGGTGAGTGCTCACACTGGTGCTGGTCATAAGGGGCATTATTCCCGATTAACGCTCGTAAAACCTATTTTCGGGGTGGCCAGAACCACCTTTTTCACGCCTGAAATAAGGTGAAAAGGCTCACCTATCGCGACTACTATTGGGGCATGGATTCAGGTCGCAAACTCAACATCGTTCTCTATTCAGATGATTCGACTACCCGAGCAGCAGTTACATCAGCCCTCGGCCGTAAAGTTTCTGCAGACCTTCCCGAACACCAGATTCGCGAATTTGCGACGGCCGACGCTCTTCGTCTCTATGTTGATTCAGTAAAGCCTGGTTCTCAAGCACCCATCGATCTCTTTATCCTCGACGGTGAAGCTACTCCTGAGGGCGGCATGGGCGTTGCTCGCCAGCTCAAGGATGAGGTCTTCAACTGCCCTCCAGTTCTCTTGATGGTTGCACGCAAGGAAGATGCGTGGCTTGCTGCTTGGTCTCGCGCAGAGGCAAGCGTGATGCACCCAGTCGATCCATTCACCTTGGCCAACACCGTCGCTGACCTGATTCGTTCGCGCTCTGTCGCAACGGCCTAATATGCAAGGCCACATGTAGCGATGACTTTATTGTGGCCTGAATACATCGAGCGCCTTGATGCTGGCCTCGACCTTGAACCGGTAGAGATTCAATCTGTTCTACAGGCCATTCTTGAAGATACGCCAGATATTGAGTCCGTAAAACGGTTTCTTCTCGCACTCCATAGAAAGGGCGAAACTGCCGAAGAAGTATCTGCCCTCGTGGAGCAGCTCTACCGCAATGCGACCCCCATCAATATTCCAGAGAGAGCTGTCGACACTGTAGGCACTGGGGGAGATGGTGCACATACCATCAATATCTCTTCCACTGCAGCCATCGTTGCAGCCGCAGCAGGTGCTCGAGTTGTAAAACATGGTAGCCGTGCAGTTTCTTCTAAATCAGGCGCATCAGATTTCTATGGCGCACTCGGTGTTGCCTACGACCTTGGCCCCGAAGGTGTTGAACGCACCGTTCGTGAACTCGGTATCGGATTCCTCTTCGCACCCGTCTTCCATCCAGCTATGAAGAATGCGGCGCCCGCTCGCAAGGCGCTTGGAGTACCTACCGTCTTTAACTTTCTTGGACCATTAGCAAACCCAGCAAAGCCAAAGGCAGCGGCAATTGGTGTCGCAGATGAGCGTATCCATTTGGTGATGGCACAGGTAATGGCTTCTAAGGGCTGTGATGGCTTTGTCTTCAGAGGCGATGATGGCCTTGATGAAATTACTCTTGATGGAACAACCTCTGTCTTAAGTATCGGCAAAGAAGAGATATCGAGCGATCGTGTTGATGCAAAAGACTTTGGGTTAGATAACGCACCGATTAGCGCGATTGTTGGAGGAGATGGCGCTGAAAATGCTGCTATCGCACTTCGAATTCTCAACGGCGAACATGGCGCACCTCGCGACATCGTTCTACTCAATACCGCGGTCACGATTGCAGCATTTGATGGTGAGTTAGAACTATCTCTTCACGAGCGAATTGCTAAGTCAATGCCACGTGCTATAGATGCAATCGATAGCGGTAAGGCTGCCGATTTACTCAAGAAGTGGGCGGCTTTGTCGACCGAGATTTCTTCGGCGCAGTAAAGTTAATTGCTTCTTCAATTGTAAAAATATCAAAGCCGGCAAGCCTTTCAAAGAGTCCGTGCAACACATCTACCGTTGCCTTGGCGTCATCGAGTGCTCGATGATTTGGAGTTACCTCCGTTCCAAATATCTGAGCTAGCGTTCCTAATTTGCAGTTAGGCGCTTCATCCCTTGTAAGTGTTCGACGAGCCAGAATCGCAGTATCAAGGACACGGAAATTGGGCCACGTATGACCATGGGCGCGGGCTGCGAATTTGAGAAAAGATAGATCAAAGGGTGCATTTTGTGCGACAAATACCGTGCTGTCATCGCCGAGAAAGTGAAAGAGGTCTGGAAGTACATCTTCAATCGGAGGTGCATCAACGACCAGGCTATCATCGATTCCAGTGAGCTCTGTAATAAATGCCGGAATAGGATGACGAGGATTAACGAGTGTAGAAAAGGTATCGAGAACTTCGCCGCCTTGAACTTTAACGGCACCGATCTCAGTGATCGCAGCGCCGAGGTGCGGTGCTCCACCGCTGGTCTCAAGGTCGAGTACGACAAAGCGCGCGGCATGCAGAGGCGTGCCGATCTCTTGAATTGTGCTCTGCCAATTGTTCTCAACCATGATGTTGCAAGCCTAGATGATTGATATGACATAGAACGGGAAATACCCTTTGCGCATGAGCGTTCACGATGCACCAGCAGGTTCAATGCAGGATTTCAGAGCAGTAGGCAAAGGAGCGCATGCCAAAGTAGGAATCATTTTTGTCCATGGCTTCACCGGTTCGCCAATATCGATGCGCCCCTGGGCTGATTACTTTCACGAGCGCGGCTATAGCGTCTCTGTTCCACTCCTGCCTGGACATGGCACCAAGCCGGGTGACCTCAATCTTGTGAAGTGGGAGCAATGGCCGGCAAAAGTTGAAGAAGAACTTGATTGGATGCACTCACAGGGCATGACTGTTTTTATCTTTGGACTCTCTATGGGTGGCGGTACAACTCTCAATGTGGCGCTGCAACACTCGTCATCGATAGCCGGAATTGTTTTGGTTAATCCCATGATCCATGTGAAGTTTGTTCCACATCAGCTTGCTTGGTTGATTTCACGATTCCAGAAGATGCGTGATTCTGTCGGCGATGACATTAAGAAGCCCGGCATTACTGAGCACGGCTACGACTCACTACCTGCTGTCGGTGTTTATCAACTCTTGAAGATGCTTAGCTATACCCGCAAGCGTCTGCATGATGTCACTTCACCTTTGATGCTCTTTCATAGCAAGGAAGACCACACACTGCCTGTGACAAACACAGAGATCATCATGAAGGGCGTTGGCTCAATCCCTAAACAGCGCATTGAATTAGTCAATAGCTATCACGTAGCAACTTTGGATTACGATCAAGAGATCATCTTTGAAAACTCTCTGATCTTCGTACAAACCCACAGCTCTGCAGAGTGAGGTCTTTAATTCTCCGTGCCGGAGGCGAGAGAGCGGCATCGGCTTTTCGTAAGGCGGTTTCAGGAGATCCCAAGGGTTTGCCTTCATGGGCCAACGAAATGGCAATCGGTAATGACGCGGGATTCTATGGTCCTGAGAGCGATGTATGGAAAGTTCATGGCGATCTCTCGACTCTCGTTGGGGGAGTTCGCGCGCTGTTGATGCAAGCTGCTTATCCAGCAGCACTTGCTGGTGTATCGCAGCATTCGGCATATGACACGGATCCACTTGGACGTCTTGAGAGAACAACACGCTGGCTGACTATTACCTCTTTCGGTTCAACCGAGGCGATTTCCAAGGAAGCTCGACGAGTCAATGCTCTTCATGCACATGTGAAAGGTGAATACCAAGACACAAAATCTCGGCCGCAACACTATGAAGCATCTCAATCGCGTCATCTCTTATGGGTGCACTGTGCATTCACTGATTCATTTCTTACGGCGTATAGAGAGTTGGGTCGAGACGAAGATCGCTCTGTCTCGCGCTACGTGGGGGAATGGGCGAAGAGTGCAGAACCTCTGGGGCTCTTTGATGCGCCCAGGTCAGATGCCGAACTCAGCAAAGTTCTCGAAGACTTCCTTAACAACGAAATTGGTCAAATTGACTCTACGAAGAGGATCGTTCACTTCATTATTCACCCACCTTTTTCGAAGGCGGCTATGCCGTTCTATCGAACCATTTGCAACGCTGCTATTTCAACAATGGATCCACGCGTTTTAGATGCTCTAGGACTCGAAGGTAAGTCTCGAATCTGGTTGAAGGTCGTAAAGCCTTTACTGCGGACTCTTCAATTAGTTCTGGGTAATGAATCGCCTAGCCAGACGATTGCCCGTGAACGTATTGCGCGATTAACATCAGTTACATGAGCGACTGCATTTTTTGCAAGATCATTGCCGGTGAAATCCCTTCTAAGAAAATCTATGAGGACGAGCACCATTTGGCTTTCCTCGATATCTTCCCTGCGAGCAAGGGTCACTCACTCGTGATTCCTAAAGAGCACCATGCAGATATACATTCAATGTCAGCTGCTCAATACGGGGCCGTTGCTGCTGTGGCCAAAACAGTCGCAGATTTGCTCCAGGGTAAATTGAAATCAGAAGGCATAACTATCTTTCAGATGAATAAAGAAGCGGGTTGGCAGACGGTCTTTCATGCGCATATGCATGTGATCCCACGTTGGAACAATGACGGATTACACAAACCTTGGGATATTGCTCCGGCTGATAACGCAGAATTAGATGCGCTTCACACCTTACTGACCGAGTAAGAAGTCAATAACATCCTTGGCCTTCCAGCCCTGGGGATGCTTCTTTGCAAGAGTAGTTGGTCCATCGAGATCTGAGCCCAAGGTGATTAAAGGAAGTTCGCGACGACCATCAGGGCGAAGCTGACCTAAGCCAATATTCGACATCAGCGCATTGCAGAGACATTGAGAGTGTTGAGCTTCTTCAACATTGCCCTTCTTAAATTCATATGTCTTTAAAGGTTCGCTTGGGCAGCGATAACCAATACCACCATTTTCACGTTCGAATGGAGTTCGCAAATATCCAAGATCGCAGATGCGGTTGCGCTTTTCATATGCATCATCATCTGAAAGCGACTTAGGAAGAACTGCCACCTTGAACGGGAAGCCAGTGGGAGATGCACTGCCATCGGTCTTAACAGTGAGTTGCTCGCTTGTAAGAGCATCAATGACTTCTTGCTTCAACTCTGCTGTAAAACCAGATTCATCTGCAAGGGCAAAGAGGGATCCGACCTGAACGCCTTGTGCGCCAGCTGCAATCGCTTCCTTCACCTTTGCGGCATTTGCAAAGCCGCCAGCCATCCAGAAAGGAGAGCCAGAGTTCTTAATCTTTGTCAGGTCAGGTTCATCTTGTTCTGTGTAAACAGGATTGCCTTCTTCATCGACAGATTTGCGATTACGTGGGGGAGCGTTATGTCCTCCAGCTACATGGCCTTCGATGACATATCCATCAGGCTTGGTGATCTCATCCTTATTCAAATATGCAACAAGCGCATGAGATGAAACGATCGCCAGGAATTGTGGGCGCTTAATTGGATATGAAATTCCTTCAATGCAACCTGGATCGAATTGGATGAAGTGCTTTGTTTTTGTATCAGCAACATCAACTGTCATCGCAACGGGCTTACCCAGCGCCAACTGATTGAGAAGATTTGGAATCTGCGCGGGAATTCCAGCACCGATAAGTATGTAATCAACATCGGCAAGCATCGCGCCATAAAGCTGGGCAGGAATACACATCTGAATCTTTTCAAGAAGGTTCATGCCGATTAATCCGTCATGACCTTCCTTTGCTAGCCAGACTTCAACGAAAGATGCGACAACCAAAATATCGATTGCATGTTGTACTGGCTTTAAAGTTAACTTTGGAACATCGATGTAAGGCTTTGATTGATCACGACCGCCTTCAATGAAGTAGCGATCCATGACGCCCTTGATGACATCTTGATTTGGAAAGTGCGCCATTGCACGACGGATTGATCCATCAATGTCGCCATCTTGAAGTCGACGGGCAACGACAGAATCTATTGCTGTTCCCGAAATAACTCCGAGGTGACCAGCTCTAGAAACTTCCTTAGCAAGCGCTGCAGATGACACCGCAATACCCATGCCACCTTGAATGATGGTGGGTAAGCGGCGCTCTGTCATGGGTCAACCTTGGTGCATAGAGATGGAACTCGCGAGTAGAAATGGTGCGAGGCGCGAGAAATTCTGACGCTAGACGCATGTCCTATGACAAGTGTCATAAGGGGATTAGAAGTTAAAGAAGGCTAAATATAGAGCGATCGTGACCATGACGGCTGAGATGGAAAGGTCGAGGATTTTCCAGAAGATTGGTTTGGACATGTATTTAGAGGCAGAGCGAGCACCGAAACCGATGAAGCTAAACCAGATGACGCTTGCAGTTGATGCGCCAAAGGCAAAAATCCATTTCTGGTCATCAAATTGGTTGGCGAGACTGCCGAGGAAGATCACGGTATCGAGATACACATGCGGATTAATGAAGGTGAAGGCGAGAACGCTTGTAATGACCTTGGTCCGGGAAGGCGATTGCGCTTCTCCGAGTGCAAAGCTCTGAGCTGAAAAAGCCGAACGAAAGCTCTTATACGCAAACCAAAGTAAGTAGCTGACACCGAACCAGCGAATGAATTCAATGAGTGACGGTGCGCTCTTGATAACTTGGCCGAGGCCAGCCGCACCAAGGAAGATCAATAAGGAGTCGGCTATGGCGCAGATGGCGACGACAAGAAATACATGCTTGCGCGTGAGGCCCTGTCGTATTACGAAAGCATTCTGCGCGCCTATTGCGATGATGAGAGAGAAGCCAGCAAAGAGCCCGGGTAGGTATGCATTCATTGGATGAAGATATAGGAACAGTGTTGCTAAGTGGACGATACTGGGATCGAACCAGCGATCATATAAGTCATGTCCCTTATTTAGTAGAAATTCCCACTTGGTTCACAATTTACACGAATCCGCAGACAATTTGATGTCTTGATCTAAATATCCCGTCCAAAAAAAGATTTTCTTTTACATCAAAAAGAAGATTAATCCTCCATCTGAGGGCACTTGTCAGACCTGCAAGATATGTTCTCTGCATGCTTAGAAGAGGACTTAGGGCTGGCCCCAGAAAGGCCCTATTCGGGGCTAGAGGTAGGGGTGGCTATCGGGAGGTACTGCGCCTGACCACCGAGGTCGTGAAGAGTTTTGAAGTAACTGTACTGAGATTGACATTTGTCGGAACGATCCTTGCAGTCAGGGCCACCACCCCATGACTTGTTGGTTTGAACTGACAGGTAGCGACAAGAGAAACAGTGGGTATGGCAACGCAGCCACCAATCCTCTTGCCGTTGGCAAAAAAGGTCACTTTGCCGGGCGAGTTAGCAATAGCCGTAACAGTATTTTGAGTTCGATAGTTCATTACTGGGGCTGCGCCAATACCAAGTGTGAGCGCCATAGGTGGGGTATAGGTTCCAATGAAGTTACCAAGTGCTGTGTTTGATAGGGCAATCATCTTCTTTCCATCGCGACTAATCGCAACGTTATTCCATTGCCCGTTTGGTAAAGCAGTTTCATCCGACCAGGTTGTTCCACTATCTACCGATAGCCTCACCTTGTTACTCACTCGACCGACAGCAATCGTGGAGCCGTTACCCGAAATAGCACAACCCGCGTAGGCACTGCCACCACTACCGGAATTACTGTAGGCGGAGAAGCCTCCGCTGGGGTTACTTGATCTATAGACACTTGAGCTGCCGATTCCTTGAGATTGAATCACAAGGCTGGCATCTTCGGTTGCAGCCATGCAATTCGCGCCGACGATGTAGTAGGTAATTTGGGACCAATTGGTTCCCGAATTATTCGAAATCCACAAGTTATCGCCGTAATTGAGAAAGTATCTCTTTGTGCCATTGCTGTTCAATGCGCACGATCTCCAACTACCTAAACCAATAGAAGTAATTTTGCTCCAAGTGGTTCCGTTATTGGTAGAAACGTAGCCGTTCGCGCTATTGAGACCACCGGTCATCCAAACGCTTCCGTCACTGGACATACAAGCTGCACCAGCATTTTTCGCGACTGCATTGGAGTTCAGTGACCATGTCGCTCCTCGATCAAGCGAGTATGCGACAGAAGAATCGTTGTAATTTACGGCAAACATTTTGTTTCCATCTCCCGATACCGCTACTGCATAACGAGTTCCGGACACGTTTGGTGATGAGACTTGCGTGAATGTCGTGCCAGTATCGGTCGAGAGATAGAGGCCGGTGGTGCTCTCGCCTATGAGCATGACAGACCCATCAGATGAGAGTGAGGCTGAGTATCCCGCAAGCCCGGTCAGCGCCGATGGCGTCTCCCAGGAGAATGAGTCAGCATGAGCGCTAGGAACAAAGACCACGCAGCTGACAGCAGCTAGGACTGTTGCCAGAAACTTAGGTAGCCACTTCTTGCTCACGAGTAAATTCTATTTTTCTTCTCTTCGCACAATTTTCATGGTTGAGGGTTAACCCCCAAAATGGAAATGGATATGTGGAAATCTCTGGTTAACCCTCGATTTTCCGAAGGATGGTTAACATTACGGACTATGAAAGTCCCGCATCGCACAGTTCTCGTAGTTGAGAACGAAGATTTCCTTAGGACTCTGGTAGCCCAATCCTTGGAGCACAGCGGGTTTATGGTGGCAACTGCCGCAAATGCACTTGAGGCAAAGCGAGTTATCTCTCAGGTTGATCCCGATGCTGCGGTCTTGGATATCGATCTTGGACCCGGACCAACGGGGCTAGACATTGCGACACAGCTTTCAATTACCTCGCCAGAGATAGGAGTCGTCTTCTTAACAGATTTACCTGATTCTCGTTTTTCTCGCGATGAACATGGGGTGAAGGCCAATCAGGCGTACCTGAATAAAAAGATGTTGAAGAGTCCAGAGGTGCTTGAAGCGGCAATAAATGCAGTTCTTTTCGAAGAGGGAGTAGATGAGTTTCGCCATGACCAAGTTGAGGGTCGTCCGCTAGCTCAGTTAACGCGGGTTCAATTGGAGATCCTTAAGTTGATTGCTGAGGGAAATACAAATCAACAAATAGCCAAAATTCGTCACCGATCCATTGGCGCTACAGAGAGTGCAATCACTAGAACTCTCGAGTCACTAGGGATTGACCGGAATACCGATAGCAATCTACGAGTTGAAGCGGTGCGCACTTACTTCCAAGCGATTACTTCTTATGGCCGTCAATAAAAGTAACAAGTCAATCTTTTTCAACATTTTCCAAGAAGCTTTCTCCTCTTCGTGGCTTGCGATCGTTTTTCTTCTCAATGTTTTTCTCTCTGGTTTCCTCCTACCTACCGAATACCTAGAAGCTGGCTACACGATGCACCATTGGGATTTGGTGCTTGGGGTCACGGGTGCAGCTTTCTTGCTCACATTCCGATTCATCTATAAATCCCCATCTGTCGTCACAATCTCAATAGCTCTTGCAGTATCCGGAATTGCCGCTTCTCTCATGCCCTATTTATGGGCTTTTTCAATCCTGCCAAATGGGATTCCGGAGGAGATGGGCAACAAATGGATTTACTCCATTAATGGCCCAGTAGCACAGATTGTCGGTCTAGCAATCGTCATTGGTTCCATTAGATATTCACGGAAAACATCTAACTCTGTCGCAGAGAAACGGTCAGCGCTCAATATCCTCCGCCGAGATATGGAAGTAGAGATAGAACTCGAGCGCAAGAGAATCATTGACTCGATCCTTGCTGTAATTAAGCCAGCAATAGCAAGAGTGGATGCCAATATCAAGGCCGGGCTCGATAGCGAGAAGATCAGCGACAGCATTAATCAAATAGTTGCTGGAATCATTCGTCCATTAAGTCACAACTTGGACTCAAGCGCTTCTCACGTGACCTATGAAATTGATCGAAGGCTAATTAAACGTAGTTTCAGAAAGAATAGGTTTCGCCATTTCCTAAGAAGTCGGGTACCTCTGCTTTACGCCGTCAATGCTCCTCTCAGCCTTTTCGGTTACATCAACTTCAACTTGACCACAATCTCTTACATTCACGGCTTTAATGTGGCCCTTCAGGTGAGCTTGCCCTTTCTTATATTCTCAGCGTTTCTCTTTTTACTCTTCAACAAGGCTGCCTCTGCCCGAGATTCGAAGGCGTCACTCACTATCGTGATAGCCCTATCTATCTCATTCATTCAGACTTGTGCCTTTTTTCTCTCCATCAACCTCTTCGGTTCGAATGATTTGATTGCAGAAGCGCCTGCCTTTGCGCTCATGACATTTCTCTTTACATTCATTCCGGCGATCCTCGGACTCGTTCTTACTAATCTCCGTCTGAACCTTGAGCACGAGTCCGCAATTACCGAGGAAATATCCGAGAATCTGTCATTGATTAGAGGTCGACTCTGGTCTCTAAGAAAGAAATTTGCTCGAGAGATTCATGGGGGATTGCAATCCAAATTGCAGATACTCGCCTTAAAGATTGACGATTCCAGAGCAGAGGAGCCAGATTTATCGGGGGGATTAAGTGCCCAACTGAAGGAGGCCCTTGCTATAGACGATCTCCGAGGTGAAGCAAAGGCATTCTCAGAGCAGATCTTTGAGCTGATTGAATTTTGGAACGGCATAACCTCAATATCTCTCGAATGCAATCAAGCATTACTACATGCAATCGACGAGGATGCTCTTCTCGCCGAATGTCTAATTGAGGTAATTCGAGAAGCAATCAATAACGCGATCAAGCACTCTGCTGCGACCGAGATTTCCATTCGAATGAGAGAGTCCGCGCCAAAGAAAATCTCTTTGGATGTTGAAAACAATATTTTGAAGACAGTCGTGCTATCCGAGCAGGGAAGTCTGGGCACGGCTATCTACAAAGAGTTGTCCCATACCTGGGAGCTGAGTTCCACGTCCTCGCATGTGAAACTCAGCGCGACCTTCATTCAACAACGTTAAATAGGGCTTAGATTTACTTTCCAGAAGCGATCTTGTTGATGATCGCAACCTTACGGTCTTCCTGATCTGTCTGCTTCTTAGCTAATTTGGCGATGAGAGCGTCAATCTTCTCTACAGAAGATCGTTCGGACGCTTCTGTATTCATCAGCTGGGCGATGAGGGTCTGCTTCAACTTCACAGAGCCAGGAATAATCCCCGCCTGATACCCCAAGCGACCTGTCACATTGCTTCGAACACCATTCTGAATATCTTGATAGATACCCCATTTAGTGACGATTGTCTTCACATCAGCAAAGCCGAAGCTCTTTGACTTCGCTGCTAGCTGAAAATCAGCATTGGCTCTCCTTGCAAGTTCTGAGTTGAACTGAGTTACATCAGCTGCAATGAAGTCTGAGTTCACAATTGTTTCTCCAGCTTTGATCTTTGCAACGAGAGCATTACGAGCTGCATCGATTGCAGCTTGGCGCTTCTTACGGGCTTCGAAAGAGATGTCGCCACACGAAGTACAAGTTCGCCACTTCGCGTATAGCACCATATGGGCATTAAATGCATATGACTGACCTGATGTATATGTTGTTCCAGTTCCATCCTTCTTCGTGTTCCAACTGTCAAATTCAAAACCAGATTTAACGAATGAATTTGCCGAGATGCTTCTTGGAGTGCCTGTAGTTGAGGTCAATGTTGGTGTATTTCCAGTACCGCCATTAGGCATGAAGATTACGGCTTTACCGCAAAACGGTTGAACTGCGTTAGGGAATGTATCATTGAGAATAGTCGAATCCGTTCCGCAGTAGATTACGTTTTCGAGTGCAGGGGCGCCCGAGCTTCCGAAAGAGTCGCCCATTGCTTCTGTTGCGTTATCGGGGAGGATGAGAGTCACGAGAGAGGTATTTCCCTGCAGAACTCCTCCATAAAGTGTAGTTACTCCCGAAGGAATATGGAGATAACGAAGGTTTGCTGCCCCATCAACGGCTGTTCCTTTTGTTGCATGGGATTGACCAAGCGTCGTAACGCTATTCGGAATTATGAACTCGTCTCCACGGTAATTACTGAATGAGTTCGCACCTAAGTTCGTCAAACTTGATCCCAAGAACGTAACTGACCTTGGGGCAACGGTATTGGACAGTGACGGATTAAATAGAGTGGCTGGAATTGTTGTTACACCAGTTCCGATTGTCACTTCGCCCCAGTTTCCTGCATTGAAGGCACCGCTACCGATAGATGTTAGGGAATTAGGCAGTACTACGTCGACTTCGATGCGGTTCGCGCGGTTAGTGCCATAGAATGCATTATTGCCAATAGTTTTTAGGCCTTCGACGAATGTAATTGACGTGAAATCTGCACCGTAGAAAGCATTTTGCGTAATGGTTTCGACGGTCGATGAAAACGATATATTCGTGAGGTCATGATTGTAAAGAAATGCACCGTTTCCGATGTTCTTTACGTCATTTGTGAAGGTAACGGAACCCTTACAGTTTGAATTTGAGCTCACGGTACCTGTGTCACTGATCGTATAAGTGCCACTGGTTCCACAGTTCACGACAATTGGTGCCGCAGAAGCACTGAAATTCATCGGGAAACTTAGAAAAGAACCTCCAAGGAATCCTAATAGCGCAATCCTTGAAATTAATTTCCTTGATATCTTCAAATCATTAGCTCCTAACATTTCGATGTTTCTTTATTATCCGGATAAACTGGTGGCATAAATCAACTTTGACGCTTCGCAATCTTTTCGAGCGTCTTTGCCTTTCGCTCTGCGCGATCAAGTTGAATCTTGGCAATCTCGGCAATTGCCTTATCGATCGCCTCTACTGTTGATCTTTTAGAAGGATCTAGCGCCATCAGTTTTGAAATCAAGAGTTCCTTTTGGGGGACCGATGAAGCAATAATCGATGCGCTAACCGCGGCTCGACCGTTAACAATCCCTCTTAGTCCGTTTTGAATCGCTTGATACAAGTCGTACTTGGCTACAACCTTTTGAATGTCCTTGAAAGAGAAGTCTATTGACTTAGATTGAGATGCCAGCTCATTATTAGCTTTCTCTCTCAATTCAACGGTCAATGTTGGAAGGTCTGAGTCGATCAAGTCGGGATTGATGAGGAGTTCACCTGATTTTACTTTCTGTACCAGTGCAAGGCGATTCTTGTCGATCTTCTCCTGACGCTTTCGTCGTTCTTCAGCTGAGTTATCGGCGTTTGGACGTGGCTTGGTGATATCCCACCATTGTGCAAAAAGGGTGAGGTGGTTGGTCTGAGTGAAAGCCTGTTGATCTGTGTATTTAGTGCCAGAGCCATCGCGCTTCGTGTTCCAGCCATCGAATTCGTAACCACTACGCGTGAATGTGTTTGCCCTGAGAGTTTTCGCCACATTCTTGTTGGAGTCTGCCGTTGCAGTTTCTAAAATTGTTGCACCAGAGCCTCTGTTCGCGTTGTATTGAACAGCTCGATAGCACGAGCTACTTTTGAAAAATCTCAAATAATTGCTTACATTAATTTGGTTTAACAAGGTCGGATCACTGCCGCAATAGACAAACTTCAGAGTGCTTGAAGATTGGCTTTGGAAGGCTAAATCATCAAGAGTCGTTATATTATCTGGTAGAAAAACAACTCTTAATGAACTTGAATTAACAAAACTGAATGCTCGCAGCCCCACAGAAGTCACGCCCTCTGGGAGTACAGCATAGGTTAAACGCTCTGCTCCCGAGAAATTTGCTCCACCCAGCGCAGTAATATTTGAAGGAAAAATGAATTCCGTTGCTCGGTTACCATAAAAAACGTTTGTCTCAATAGAAGTTATCTTTGGTTCATCTCTGAAGGTTACGGATGTTGCGCCAGTCCGACCAGAATTATAGAAAGCATTGCCTCCTAGGTATTCAAGGTTTGGTCCGAATGAAATTGCACCTAACTTTCCTTGAGCGCCATTCACCGCGGTCGTCTGCTGGAACGCACTGTTCCCAATGTATTTCAGGGAATCTGGAAATATAATATCTACATTGTCGACTTGGGTTGTATTGTTTAGATCGAAAAATGCAGATGCTGAAATCGTTTCTAAGCCTTCTGAGAACGAGACTGAATCGAGGCTAGCCCCCTTAAAACTATTGGTGCCAATTGACTTGACCGAGGGCCCGAAACTTACAGCGGTTAATGAATCGTTGTTCTGAAAAATGCCTTGACCATCAGGCTTGTCCATTATTGAAGTTACATTGGATCCAAAATGGACTGTTCCCACACAGTTCGTACTCGAAACAACTACACCAGTTTCATTGATTGTGTACTTCCCACTTGTTCCACAATTGATATCGGTGTCGGCAGCGTGAGCCACCGGTGAAGTGATCGGGAGGAAAAGACCCGCAAAAAGGGCACAGATTGAAACGCGAGAAATTTTCATTCGCGAATTCTATGAATCGCAGGTTTAGAGATTTTATAACTTGAGGGATAACCCACAATAGGCATTACTTGAAGTGGACGATACTGGGATCGAACCAGTGACCCCCACAATGTCAATGTGGTGCTC
>CALJUA010000082.1 GCA_937975715.1 uncultured Candidatus Planktophila sp. | reverse complement strand
GGATTCATCGACGGAATCATGGGACCAGATCTCATGGATAACATGCGTAAGCAGGCAAAGCGTTTTGGTGCCGAACTCATTACAGATGATGTTGTCGAGATGGATCTTGAGGGTGAAATCAAGACAATTAAAGATGGTTCAGGCAATGTTGTTAAAGCAAAGTCGGTCATCCTTGCTATGGGATCTGCTTATCGCGAGATTGGACTTGAAAACGAGAAGCGTCTCTCTGGACGTGGCGTCTCATGGTGCGCAACATGCGATGGCTTCTTCTTCCGCGAACAAGTAATCGCGGTTGTCGGAGGTGGAGATTCTGCAGTTGAAGAGGCAACATTCCTCACAAAGTTTGCATCAAAGGTTGTACTGATTCACCGTCGTGATTCATTGCGCGCATCAAAGATTATGCAGGAGCGTGCATTCAATAATCCAAAACTTGAAATCATGTGGGATACAGAAGTCATCGATGTATTGGGTGAGAACAAGGTTGAAGGCCTCAAGCTCCGAAATACAAAGACTGGCGAAGAATCAACTGGTGCATTTACAGGTCTCTTCGTCGCAATCGGACATATTCCACGTTCAGAGCTTGTGACATCACAGATTTCTCTCGATGACGAGGGTTACGTCAAAGTGGAAGGTCGTTCAACACGTACCAATCTTCCAGGCGTATTCGCATGTGGCGATCTCGTGGATCACACATATCGTCAGGCGATTACTGCAGCAGGTTCTGGCTGTCAGGCCGCGTTAGACGCTGAGAAATTCCTCTCTCACTAGTATTCTTAACAAATCAAATTTAAAGTAAAAGCTAAATAAATAGGAGTAAGTCATGAGCGCACCAATCAAGGTAACAACAGCAGATTTCGACCAGGTTGTATTGAAGAGCAGCAAGCCTGTTCTTGTTGATTTCTGGGCAGAATGGTGTGGCCCATGCCGCGCAATCGCTCCAATTTTGGATGACATCGCAGCTGAGCACGGTGAGAAGCTGACAATCGCAAAGCTCAACACAGATGAAGAGTCAGCAATCGCTATCAAGTACGGCGTTACTTCAATCCCAATGCTCAACGTCTACGTCAACGGTGAAGTTGTAAAGACCATCATCGGTGCAAAGCCAAAGCCAGCACTTTTGAAGGAACTCGAAGGCTTTATCTAAATCTCTCATGAAGGAGTTATCTCCCGACGAGATTCGCTCTTTCCAACAAGAGCGTGGACTCCATGTCACCGGTGAATTAAACGAGGCTACCCAGCGCGCAATGGAAGAGGCGCGCTGGAAGCTCGGTGATCGCTCACTCAACTTGCAACCATCTCCCATGATGCGCGGAGATGATGTGGCGACGCTGCAGGCACGTTTAACAGAGATGGGTTTTAACTGCGGAAGAGTCGATGGAATTTACGGCCCTGCAACTGAAGCAGCTGTAAAAGAATTTCAAAAATCTGTTGGTGCAAAGGTTGATGGAAAATGTGGACCGGCAACAATTATTGCCTTGTTGCGTTTAACAAAGACAAAGACGGGTGGTGCACCGACTGCTCTGCGTGAGAGCGCACAGCAACGCAATCGCGGCCCCGCACTTGCTAATAAAGTGATTGTGATTGATCCAGGTTCAAATCCTGGTGAAGAAGAAATCACGCTTGATATTGCCAATCGCATTGAAGGACGTTTGCTCGCACTCGGTGCAACTGTTTTTCTTACACGTGGAGCAACAAATAATCCAACAGAATCAGAACGCATCACATTTACAAATAAGAACAGTGCAGATTTATTAATCTCATTGCATACAGATAAGCATGAGAATTCTGCTGCAGAAGGTGTCGCAACTTTCTTCTATGGCAGCGATGCACATGGAATTCACTCGATTGTTGGTGAACGTTTTGCATCACTGGTGCAGCGTGAAATCTCGGCACGAACCGATCTTTTGAATTGCCGCACTCATGCAAAGACATGGGATGCACTGCGTCTGACTGAGTGCCCTGCAATTCGCGTGGATCTTGGCTATCTCACCAATGCCGGGGACGCCGCCCGCCTTGCCCGCCCTGAATTCCGCGATACCGTCGCTGAAAGTTTCATTATTGCGATCCAGCGCCTCTACCTATCTGCAGAAGATGATGCCAAGACAGGAACTCTGCGAATTTCAGACCTTCGTAGTGCAGGAATTCGTCGCTCGTAATTTACTTTTTAATTTAGTACCGAGTTATCACAACATTATGGGAAGATTCATCCCATGTCAGAGGTAAATGTTCGCTATCAGACCGGTGCTCCGCAGAATCTTGAAACTCGATTCGCCGCGCGAGCCGCTGGAATGTTGCCCTCTGAAATTCGCGCCCTCTTCGCAGTAGCTTCACGTCCAGAGATTGTCTCTCTTGCGGGTGGAATGCCAAATCTTTCAGCTCTACCAATGGAGATGATGGCTGGCGTTGTAAACGAACTCATTCTTACCAATGGCGCTGAGGCGCTTCAATATGGAAGCGGCCAAGGCCACCCGAAGCTTCGCGAACAAATCTGCGATGTGATGGCACTTGAAGGTATTCGCGCCAATCCTGATGATGTTGTCGTCACCACTGGTTCACAGCAGGCGCTCGACCTTATTTCGCGAATCTTTATCGATCCAGGCGATGTTGTTCTCGTTGAAGCGCCTTCCTATGTTGGAGCTCTCGGAACATTCCGCCAATATGAGGCATCTGTAGTCCACGTTGAGATGGATAGCGATGGAATGGTTCCTGAATCGCTACGTAATGCGATTACCAGCGTTCGTGCTGCAGGTCGCAAGATCAAGTTCTTGTATCTGATTCCTAACTACCAGAACCCAACAGGTGTCTGCCTACCAGCAGATCGCCGCACTGAAATCCTCAACATCTGCCGTGAAGCAGGCATTTTTGTCGTTGAAGATAACCCTTACGGCTTGCTTGGTTTTGATAAGCCATCACCTAATGCGATGCGTGCCGAAGATTCAGAGAATGTTATTTATCTAGGTTCGTTCTCTAAGACAATCGCATCTGGACTTCGTGTGGGATGGGCTTTGGTTCCACAGTCACTGAAAGATAAGTTGGTGATTGCATCTGAGTCATCAATCTTGTGCCCTTCAAACTTCACACAACTGACAATCTCTAGCTACCTTGCAGATCAGCCATGGCGCGATCAGATTGCAAGTTTCTGCGAGTTGTACAAGGTTCGTCGTGACGCGATGCTCGAATCACTTGAAGAGTATTTTCCAAAAGAGGCAACCTGGACAAAGCCAGGCGGTGGATTCTATGTCTGGGTTAATTTGCCACCTGAAATTGATACAAAGGCGTTAATGCCAAAGGCAATCGTTGCCAAGGTTGCTTATGTACCAGGAAATGCATTTTATGCAGATGGTCTTGGTTCTTGGTCGATGCGTCTTTCCTACTGCCACCCAACTCCAGAGCGCATTCGTGAAGGCGTTAAAGCGCTGGGTGGAGTCATCAAGGGCGAGATGCAGCGCCGCGGTACAGCTTTAAATTAACCCTCGATTAAATCAACGATACGTTGAAGGTCTTCTGTTCCCGCAAATTCAATAACAATCTTGCCTTTGCCTTTTCCGAGCTCCACGTTGACGCGGGTATCGAGGTAATCACTCAATAGCTCAGCTGCTGCAAGTCCTGCACCAGATACACCTCTAGGTGTGCTCTTTTTTGGTGCAGACTTTCCTGGCTTATGAGTTGCGATGATCTCTTCAGTGGCGCGAACACTTAAGCCCTCACCCACGATACGTGATGCCAACTTCTCGATCTCTGTTGCATCAGTAAGTCCCAATAGTGCACGAGCATGACCTGCCGACAAGATTCCTGCTGCAACTTTACGTTGCACAGATTCTGGCAAGTTAAGAAGTCGGATGGTGTTTGAAATCTGTGGCCGTGAACGTCCTAACTTCAGCGCAAGTTCATCGTGTGTGCAACCAAAATCGGTAAGAAGTTGTAGGTATGCAGCGCCTTCTTCAAGGGGATTGAGTTGGCTGCGGTGGATATTTTCAATCAGCGCTTCGCGAAGAAGTTCGTTATCTGGAGTCTGTCGAATAATGACAGGAATTGATTTCAAACCTGCAGCTTTTGCTGCGCGGAAGCGACGTTCTCCCATAATGAGTTCGTACTTGTTATCAGCAACTTTACGAACGACTGGTGGCTGCAAAATTCCAAATAGTTTGATTGATGAAATGAGTTCATTGAGTGCATCTTCATCAAAGACGGTGCGTGGTTGACGTGGGTTAGGTGAAATCTGATCAAGAGGAATTTCATTTGATGTTGCGACAACTTCATCATTGACTGTCAGAGTTGTTGGAATCAATGAATCTAAATTAATTCCGAGTCCGCCACGTTTTGCTGCCATTATGCAATGCCATCCTTGTAATTAATCGAAACTACATTTGAGTTGAATTGGGAATTATTTTCGTATGATAGATCTGGTTCTTTAGCTTTTCCGCGTTCTGCGATTTCGCGAGCAACCTGCATGTATGCAATTGCACCTGGCGACAAGGGATCGTATGTCATCACAGTTTGGTTGTATGAAGGCGCTTCAGATACACGCACAGCACGTGGAATTGGCACATCAATTAACTCATTAGGAAAATGTGCACGAACATTTGCTGCAACATCATTGGATAAACGTGTGCGTGAATCAAACATGGTTAGAATAATTGTTGAGAGATTCAAAGCGGGATTAAGTCGCTTCTTTACAAGTGTGTATGTCTCAAGAAGTTGTGACAAACCTTCGAGCGCGTAGTACTCAGTTTGAATAGGAATCATCAATTCGCGTGATGCCGCAAATGCATTGATAGTTAATAAACCAAGTGATGGTGGGCAATCAATAAAGATGTAGTCATAGTTAACGCTGATCTCATCGATCGCTTCTTTTAATTGAAGTTCGCGTGCAACCATTGACACTAAATTAATTTCAGCGTTAGCAAGCGATGTATTCGATGGAATGCAATCGAGCTCTGGAAAGCCTGCAACCTTCTGAATCACTGTTGCAATCGGCGCAGTTCCCATGAGGACTTCATAGACGCCTGCGCTCTCGCGGTGTTCGACTCCAAGAGCGGTTGAGGCATTTCCTTGAGGATCGAGGTCGATCACCAAGACGCGAAGGCCACCCATAGCCAGGGCTGCGGCAATATTGACGGTAGAGGTGGTCTTTCCGACCCCACCCTTCTGATTTGCCACCGTGAAGATACGGGTGGAAGCAGGCTTAGCCATCGCCTCTTTAAGGCGACGGACGCCTATCACTTTTCCGTTTGTTTCACGTGAATCATCCACAGGTCTATCTAACCACCAAAGATGGGGTGGTTTTACTGTGGGGCTACTTTGGGAAGCTTCTTAAGCTCCACCACGCGGCCGAGGCCGATACCTTCGAGGGTAATTTCATGCAAAATCGAGCCTGGAACCGCCTCCATCTCCTTAGCGGCAGACTCCCCCTTCATTGCGAGAAGGGATCCATTCATCTTGAGCATATGCCAGCTCATCTTCTTTAACTTATCCAAGGCAGCTACAGCGCGAGCTGTCACGTAATCAGCGCTCTTCTTCACATCCTGTGCTCGGCCACGGATAACCTGGATATCTGTGCCCTCTGTCGCCTCTTTCAAGAACTCCACCCGGCGCTCTAGAGGTTCAATGAGCGTGACTTTCAGGTCTGGGCGAGCGAGTGCGATCACAATTCCAGGCAGACCTGCACCTGAGCCAATATCAAAGAGAGAGGCTCCTTGAGGAAGTAGTTGGGTAACAAAGAGGGAGTTGAGGATATGGCGCTCCCAGATACGGTCGCCTTCACGGGGGCCGATGAGGCCACGCTCGATACCGGCACCTTTAAGGAAATCGGCGTAGGCGCGAATAGCCCCCTCCTTTTCAGGAAAGTGGCGGGCTATTAGCTCATCGAGCGTTGGTTCCACGTGAAACTTCTTTAGCTTGGGGTTTAGTTAGGGAAGATTACGACGAAACGGCGTGGATCTTCGCCCTCAGACTCTGAGGTGAGGCCCATATCCTGGATTGTGTCGTGAATGATCTTGCGCTCAAAGGCATTCATTGGGTCGAGCTTGATCTCTTTACCTGTTGACTTAGCCTCTTCTCCGAGCTTCTTAGCAAGAGCTGTGAGCTCCTTGCGGCGGTTGGCGCGGAAGTTCTCAATATCGAGCATCAAACGGCTGCGATCACCAGATGATGTCTGGACAGCGAGGCGAGTGAGCTCCTGGAGAGCGTCGAGGACTTCGCCATCCTTGCCGACAAGGTGGTTGAGCTTGCCGCCGACGATTGCAAGGGAAGCGCGGCCATTTTCGACATCGATATCGATATCTCCATCGAGATCAGCGATATCAAGGAGCGCCTCTAAGTAATCAGCTGCAATATCGCCCTCTTCTTCGAGCTTTGCTACCGACTTAGGGGCTTTCTTAGCTACATCTTTGGTCTCTTCTACAACTTCTGTTGACTCTGGCATTTTCTCTCCTATGGGTAGGGTGAATTATATATTTTTGTGCGTTTTTGGTAGTAAATGTCCGAATTACTTCTTCTTCTTTTTAGCCTTCTTTGGCTGTTGGCGCTGACCCTCGGCCTTAGGCGCCTCAATAGGTGCAGATCCACCCTCTGATGGAAGCTCTTTACCGTCGAGCTTCGCCTTGTGAGCACGCTTGCGCGCTAGCTCTTCATAGGCGGGAGATCCTGGAGTTGGGTTTCGCTTGATCACGTAGAACTGCTGTCCCCATGTCCACAGGTTTGTTGTCGACCAGTAGATCAAAACACCAACCGGGAAGTTCACACCTGAGATAGCGAAGATGACTGGGAATAAATACAACATGATCTTCTGCTGTTGCAACATCATATTGTTGCTTGCATCCATCTTTGGCATGCCCTTTGTCATCAACTGCTTCTGAGTTGTAAATGTTGTTGCTGACATCAGCGCAATCAAAACAACTGTCACAATCTTTACAGTTAACTTATCTGAACCAAGGAATGTCTCTGAGATTGGTGAACCAAAGAACTTGGCTTGTGCAGCTGAAACTAAATATTCGCCCTTCATAAAACCATGTGGTTTGTCGTGAGCGATTCCATTCAGAACTGTGAAGAGTGCAAACATCACTGGTGCTTGCGCCAAAATTGGGAAACATGATGCAAGAGGATTTGTCTTATGCTCTTTGTAGAGCTTCATCATCTCTTCAGATTGTTTCTGGCGATCATCTTTGTATTTAGCTTGAATCGCCTTCATCTGAGGTTGCAATGCTGTCATTGCGCGCTGGCTCTTGATCTGCTTTACAAAGAGTGGGATCAAAATGATTCGGATTAAAACAACGAGTCCCATGATCGAGAGAGACCATGTCACACCTGAGTTAGCACCGAAGATTGGTGATAACATTTTGTGAATCGCAATCATGATTCCAGAAACGATGTTGTAGAGCGGATTCAAGATAAAGCCCATTAGCGGACCCCTTCAGTAATTGTTGTAGTGCTGGAAACCATTGTGTTGCGCATCTTTGCGATCGCATCTGCGCTATCGAGCTCGTAATCAACGTAATCAACGCCACCATCTGACCATGGGTTGCAACGCGCCACGCGCCAGATGGACATTGCTAGACCTTTAATTCCGTAACGTCGGATTGCAGTCGCTGCATAGTTAGAACAAGATGGGTAGTACTTGCATCTTGGCTCGCGTGTAGATGAGTAAGCCTGATAAGCCTTAATGAGAATCTCGGCGATGCGCTTCATGAGGCATCTGCCATTCTCTTGGCAGCTTTAGAAATCAAACGGGTAGAAATTTCTGCAATCTCACCGTGAACATCAACTGTTGCATCTTGTTTCAATCCACGAATCACAATCAAAGATCCTTGTGGGAATGATGAAAGGTGCGCAGCTATTGCATGGCGAATCTGTCGTGATACTCGATGGCGGCGGACTGACCCTCCGACGCTCTTACCGATAATCAGACCAGCGCGTGGTTGATCGTTTGAGGCAGGGTTAACGTACAAATATCCAACGAAGTGTTGTGAGGTAACACGAAGACCGCTCTTTGTTGTACGAGCGAAATCTTGCGGTGAAGTTAAACGTGCAGATAATGGCAGCACGAGTACTAAATCCGGTTCTGCTCTACCTTGTGGGTTCTAAACTTCAAATGGGCGCTTACGCTGAAAGGCGTGAGCGGCCCTTTGCGCGGCGAGCTGAAAGAACTGCGCGTCCTGCGCGGGTAGCCATACGAGCGCGGAAACCGTGCTTCTTAGCGCGGCGGCGTGTATTTGGCTGGTAGGTGCGCTTTGTCATGAGAACTCCAAAATGTAATGAGCTTTGCTTTTACAAGGTAAGGCTCGTGGTCGATCAGGTCAGAAATACGGGGGAAGCGAGGGTGCAACGGTACGGGTGTGGATAGGTGATGGTCAAACTCGCCCTGAGCCCCTCAGGCAGGGGTGAGGTGTGGATAACTACTTGCTAATTGGCCCAAAAGGGTCTACTTTGCGGGTTCTCCACAGGTATCCGTCCTAGTGGGTCAAAAAGCAAGGCTCAAGGCCTACTTTAGACCACACCCTGTGGATAACTTTGTGGATATCTAATATCCAAGTTGAGGAGAGGTCATATGGCGCTAACCGCCCTTGAATTGACCCAGCTGTGGGAGCGGGTGGTCGATCATGTTTCGACCGGCGAACCGCAACACCGTGCCTTCCTCGCAATGACCAAGCCTCGTGGCCTCGTGGAAAACGAAGATGGGCCAACCAGCCTCTTGGTTGCAGCGCCAAATGCATTCGCGAAGGATGTTCTTGAATCTCGACTTCGCCCTGTTGTTAATGAAGTGCTCACTCGCGAACTCGGAAGTGCTGCAAATATCGCAGTTATGGTCGATGACTCACTCGAACTTGCAGATCTACCTGAACCAACAATCTCTGTAGAAGTTCCACGACCAGGTACAGGTCGCGAAGCAGCTCCATCAATCTCATCATCATCGAACGATGCTGCTGGTTCACAACTCAACGAGCGCTACACATTTGAAACTTTCGTTACTGGTGAATCAAATCGATTCGCACGCGCTGCAGCAATTGCAGTAGCAGAGGCACCAGCGAAGGCGTACAACCCGCTCTTTATCTATGGTGATTCTGGTCTTGGTAAGACTCACTTACTTCATGCAATCGGCGCGTACTCGCGTGAACTATTTCCTAATATCCGTGTGCGTTATGTTTCATCTGAAGAATTTACAAATGACTTTATTAACTCGATCCGCGACGATAAAGCAACATCCTTTCAACGTCGCTATCGTGATTTAGATGTGCTACTTATTGACGATATTCAATTCTTGGAAAATAAAGAACGTACACAGGAAGAGTTTTTCCATACATTTAACACTTTGCACAATGCGAAGAAGCAGATTGTTATCTCATCTGACCGTTCACCAAAACAATTAACAACTCTTGAAGATCGACTTCGTTCACGATTTGCGTGGGGTTTCACAATCGATGTTCAACCACCAGAGCTAGAGACGCGTATCGCGATTCTTCGTAAGAAGGCTGCGCAAGATCGTCTCAACGCACCAGATGATGTTCTTGAATTTATCGCTAGTAAGATTTCTACAAACATTCGCGAACTCGAAGGTGCGCTCATTCGTGTTACTGCTTTCGCAAGTTTGAACCGCCAGAGCGTTGATATGGGTCTTGCTGAAATTGTTTTGAAAGATTTAATGCCTTCTGAATCCAACCCAGAGATCACGGCTGCAACGATCATGGCTCAGACTGCAGCGTTCTTTAAATTAACTTTGGAAGATCTCTGCGGAACATCTCGATCTCGGGCGCTTGTTGAAGCCCGTCAGATTGCGATGTACCTCTGCCGTGAGTTGACCGACCTATCTCTACCTAAGATCGGCCAGACCTTCGGTGGGCGCGACCACACCACTGTGATGCATGCCGACCGTAAGATCCGCGAGCTCATGGCTGAGCGTCGAGCTCTGTATAACCACGTCAACGAGATCACCACCAAGATTAAACAGCAGAGCAGCTACTAAGCCTCAACCTGTCATCATTAATGACTCCTTGAGGGATGTCCGCTTTGACACCTTTACCCCCAGATGTGGAAAAGATGTGGATAACTGTGGATAAAAAAGGTTTTATCGGGATATCTACTGGTTTTTTGGGGTTTTTAAAGAGCTATCTAAGGAAAGGGAGGGAGGGAAGATGAGATCTATCCACTGGTTATCCACACCATCTACAGCTTTATCCACAGGGATTAAGGATAACTTCTCCCTTCTGAACAGGCTTTTTGCAACTTACCCACAGAATTGGTCTACACCTATTACTACTACTTTTATATATAAATATCTCTCCCCCCAAGCGAACCTGTGGGTTGAAACCACCCATTCCTTTATTCAGGGCTTCTATGCCAAACTTTCCAACCGTGGTGGGGTTAATACACCGACGAATGAGATGAGGGCTTCGGCATGAAATTTACAGTTGATCAGCACGCATTAACCGATGGCGTTAACTGGGTCTCCCGTTCTCTCTCTACCCGCCCTATTAAGACCGAGCTCCTCGGTATCAAGATCGATGCAACCGGCGATCAGGTGATTCTCTCCGCCTCAGATTTAGAGACATCCTCTAAATCTCACTTCACTGCAGATATCTTTGAAAAAGGCGAAGTCCTTGTTCCAGGAAAGTTACTTGCAGAAATTTCTCGCTCACTTCCTAATAAACCAATCACCATCACCTTGGATGGTTCACGAGTTTTAGTAACATCAGGATCTGCAAAGTTCACACTCCCAACTCTTTCATTATCAGAATATCCAAACCTGCCAGAACTTCCTGAGCGCACTGGCGTTGTAGCTAGCGACACTTTCGCAACAGCAGTTGCACAAGTTGCTGTTGCAGCTGGCCGTGATGATTCACTCCCAACACTGACAGGTGTTCATGTTGAAATTGAAGAAGATAAAGTAACTCTCGCTGCAACAGATCGTTACCGTCTTGCTGTTCGCGAATTCAATTGGAACCCGGCTACACCAGGACTTTCTACATCAGCGTTAATGCGCGCTCGCACGCTTGCCGATGCTGCTAAATCATTGACTGGTTCTAAAGAGGTATCACTATCTTTCGCACCAGCAACATCTTCTGATCGCCTGGCGGGTTTCTCTGGCGATGGAAAGACAATGACATCACGTATGTTGGATGGAACATTCCCTCCATATCGCCACCTACTTCCAACTGAGGCCTCAACAACTGCTGTTGTAGAGGTTGCACCTTTCTTAGATTCAGTTCGCCGTGTCGCCCTTGTTGCAGATAAGACAATTCCGTTACGTCTTGAGTTCGCAGATGGTGGAGTCTCACTTGAAGCAGGCACAGGCGAAGAAGCACAAGCAACTGAAACAATCGATGTGCTTCTCAATGGAGATCCAATCTCCATCGCCTTTAACCCAACATTCCTTGCAGATGGTCTTCAAGCTGTAGGAACCCCATTTGTACAAATTTCATTTACCGGATCAAACAAGCCAGCTATCTTGACTGGGCGCACCGAACCCAATGGTGTCTCAATCGATACATACAAATACTTGTTGATGCCGATGCGTTACGCCTCATAACGAGCACTTTCTATGCGCGTTAAACGGCTAGCGCTGACTAACTTCCGTTCTTATAAAGAGCTGGATTTGGAGTTCGCACCCGGCCCTACAACCTTTATCGGCAACAACGGCTCAGGTAAAACCAATATCGCCGAAAGTTTGATCTACCT
>CALJUA010000081.1 GCA_937975715.1 uncultured Candidatus Planktophila sp. | reverse complement strand
AGTTGATCCCTCAAGTGATATCGAGACTATCAATACCGAACTCGCGCTCGCTGATTTACAGACTATTGAAAAAGCTATTCCACGCCTTGAAAAAGAGGCGCGCACAGATAAGACCAAGACCGCTGTTCTTGAAGCAGTAAAAGAGGCAGAGGCACACCTGCAATCAGGTAAGCCACTTTCAACTTCTAAGGTCGATCTCTCACTTATCTACGAACTTCACCTGCTTACGGCAAAGCCATTCTTATATGTCTTCAATGTTGACGCTGCCGAACTCGGCGATCAAGAACTTCGGGCAAAACTTTCAGCACTTGTTGCTCCAGCAGAAGCAATCTTCTTGGATGCAAAGACAGAGGCAGAGCTTGCTGAACTTCCAGATGAAGATGCGCTCGAACTTCTTGAGGCAGTCGGAATGACAGAGCCAGGACTTGCAACACTTGCTCGCGTTGGCTTTGACACCCTTGGTCTGCAAACATATTTAACTGCAGGTCCAAAAGAAGCGCGTGCATGGACAATTCATAAGGGTGACACTGCGCCAATGGCTGCAGGTGTGATTCACACTGATTTCCAGAAGGGCTTTATCAAAGCTGAAATCGTTTCTTTCGATGATTTGATGGCAGCGGGATCAATGGCTGAGGCAAAGTCACAAGGCAAAGTCCGCATGGAGGGCAAGGATTACGTCATGCACGATGGTGACGTCGTCGAATTCCGCTTTAACGTCTAGCTCCACAACTTTTCCCTCTGCGTTGGGGCACGCGCAAGCAATCGCTCACCTGCTGTTCACCTGAGGTAGTAACCCTAGGCAGGTGAAGAACGCTCAGAACAGCTACATCGATCGAGACCTTAGCTGGCTCGATTTCAATACTCGCGTTCTCGAGCTCGCTGAAAACCAAAAGCTTCCGCTGTTAGAGCGAGTCAAATTCCTTGCAATCTATTCGTCGAATCTTGATGAATTCTTTATGGTGCGAGTTGCCAGCCTGAAGCGAAAGATTGAGTACGGTAACAATGAACTACTCATTTCTGGACTTACCCCCACAGAGCTATTGGCTGCAATCCACAACAAAGTTCGAATTCTGCAAGATCGAGTCTCATACCTTCTTATTAATGATTTAAAGCCACGCCTTACTGAGCAAGGAATCACGCGAGTGAGCTGGGACTCGCTATCGGAGGCAGAGAAAGTGCCTCTTACGGAACGGTTTGTGCGAGAGATTTTTCCAGTCTTAACTCCGCTTGCTTCGGACCCTTCTCATCCATTCCCGCACATTTCTGGTTTATCTCTCAACTTGGGAATCATCGGACGAAACAATGTTGATGGTGAAGAACAATTTGTCCGCGTCAAAGTTCCTTCAAATGTGTCGAGAATGGTCCGTACCAACGATACAGATTTCTCATACATTCTTTTGGAAGATCTCATCGCTGAGCATCTTCACCTACTTCTCCCTGGAGCAACCATTGAAGAGATTTACTTCTTTCGAGTCACTCGTAACCAGGATTTGGATATCGATGAAGATGATGCAGAGGACTTACTTGAATCCTTAGAAGAGGAGCTTTCTCGTCGCAAGTTTGGCGCTGCTGTTCGTATGGAAGTCGAGCAAGGTGTAGCACCACGACTTCTAGAGAAGCTAACGGAAGAACTTGAAATCGAATCTCATGAAGTCTTTATTCACAAACCACCTTTGGATTTAACCTTTTTGTTCGAGATGGCTTCCCTCGCCCTCCCTGATTTGAAAGATACGCCCCTTCGCTCAGTACAACCTCATCGCTTGGAAGAGATTGACAGGCATGACGCAGACGCATTCTTTGCCGCAATACGAGACGGTGAAATTCTGCTTCATCACCCGTACCAAACTTTTACATCGACAGTTGTTCGACTAGTTGAACTAGCAGCGCAAGATCCTAAGGTGCTTGCAATCAAGCAGACTCTCTATAGAACTTCTGGTGATTCACCCATCATGAAGTCGTTGATTGAAGCGGCAAAAGCAGGTAAACAAGTTCTGGCTGTGATTGAACTTCGTGCACGATTTGATGAGCAAGCCAATGTGCGTTGGGCGAAGAAGCTTGAAGATGCAGGTGCCCATGTTGTGTATGGCGTCATGGGTCTTAAGACGCATGCCAAGGCAAGCCTGGTTGTCCGTAAAGAAGATCATGGTTTAACTGTCTACTCTCATATCGGAACCGGAAATTACAATCCAAAGACAGCTCGTATTTACGACGACCTTGGCATTATGAGCGCTGACCAAACTGTTGGCCTAGACTTACTCAAACTCTTCAACCATTTAAGCGGAGTCCACTCCGAATCACAGTATTCGCGGCTGTTGGTAGCCCCTCATGGAATTCGAAATGCTCTTATTGAGAAAATCGAACGCGAACGTCGTAATCACCTGGATGGCAAGCCTTCACAAATCCGTTGGAAGATCAATTCTCTCGTCGATAACCAGATCATTGATGCGCTTTATGCGGCAGCTAAAGATGGCGTGCCGATTGATATCTTCGTTCGCGGCGCTTGTTCATTCCGCATGAGCAAAGTCTCTAAGTATCACAATGTGCGAGTCCGCTCTATTTTGGGTCGCTTCTTAGAACACTCTCGAATCTATAACTTTCATAATGGCGGAAATCCAGAATTCTTTATCGGAAGCGCTGACATCATGGAGCGCAATCTGGATCGCCGCGTCGAAGCCCTTATTCAAATTGATCAAGCAGAGCACAAATCTGAACTCTCCTTAATTCTCGACCTCTCAGTATCTCCACGTTTTCGTATGTGGGAGATGACTGAAGATGACACATGGCATTACATCAAGAACGGACCCGAAGGTAAACCACTGGAAGATTTCCAGGAGTACTTCATCGAAAGGTACAAGAAATGATCAGAGCAGCAGGAGCAATTATCTGGCGTGAAAATTCACCATTCGAATTAGAGGTGTTGGTAATCCACCGTCCACAATATGACGATTGGTCTTTCCCAAAGGGAAAAGTTGATGATGGAGAAGCTCCCATCGCTGCCGCCTATCGTGAGGTAAAAGAAGAGACTGGTGTAGATGCAGTGTTTGGCCAGTACCTAGGTACAACTTCTTACAAGGTCGATGACCATAAGAAGAAGGTGAAGTATTGGATGGCCCGCGCAAAGAATGATCCAACACCCTTCATTCCCAACGGAGAGGTAGACAAGATTGAATGGGTTGATTCAAAGACCGCTCGTCACTTCCTGACACATGAAGAAGATCGTGATTTGCTCGACGATTTCATGTCGAAAGAACGCTACACATCAACACTTGTTCTCATGCGCCACGCCAAGGCGGTCAAGCAAAGCGAGTGGAATGATTACGATTTAGATCGCCCACTCAATAATGATGGAATTGCTCAAAGCCATAAGTTGGTTTCACAGCTTGAGCCTCTTGGATTACACGGAATTTACTCATCCGATGCAACTCGATGCTTCTCAACTGTAGAGCCGCTAGCCCTCAAGCTCGGCGTTGATGTCAGTGTCTCTAAGGATCTCAATGAAGAGTCATATATGAAGAGCGCAAAGAGCTCAGTGGAGTATGTGCGCCAGGTAATGAAATTCGATGGAAACAATTTGGTATGTGGCCACAATCCGATCATGCCCCACGTACTTTCTAAGATTGCGCGAGTTGAATACTCTTCAGATGATCTCAGCCCTGCAGATGCGTGGATTGTTCATCACCGCGGAGATAAAGTTGTTGCAGTTGAATTCTTAGCGCGACCTACGATTTAAGCCAGTCGAGTCGTTGTAAGACGATTCCTTCACGGAGAGCCCAAGGGCATTGAGTTAACTTCTCAATCCCTAGGCTCTCCATTGCTTTATGGGCCACCATTGCACCGGCGACAATCTGTCGTGCACGGCTTTGAGAGACACCTGGAAGTTCTGCGCGCTGAGAGTGAGTCATTTTCTGCAACTTATCCGTAATTATTTCAAGACCTTCACGCCTTAAATCTCGCCCAAGTTCAGGCAAGTAGTTTTCTTGAATACGGCGCAGTGTTCGAAAAGTCTTACTTGTTCCAATCGCGGTACTCTTAGAGATATCTCCGATTTCGGATCTCAATGGAGAGAGCGTTTCCTCAATGTGCTTAGCTAACTTGCTTAGTGACTTTTCGGTGAATGGGTCACCTGTGAGAAATTGGCGAGACATTCTGCTCGCACCAAGCATCACTGAATTTGAATATGAAGGGTTCTCTTGATCGCCACGAGCAATTTCGAGAGAACCGCCGCCGATATCTAAGAGAATGACATCTCCTGCAGACCATCCGACCCAACGTCGAACAGCGAGAAATGTAAATCGTGCTTCATCTTCGCCTGAAAGAACTTGTAGATCAATATCAGTCTCTTTCAGAACTGCCTCAAGTACCTGTTCTGAGTTATTTGCTTCACGAATTGCTGAGGTAGCAAAGGCAAGAGTTTCATCAATTTTGATTCCGCGCGCTGCAGTTTTCAAACGAGTTAATGTAGCTAGGAGAGTCTTGAGACCTTCATCTGAAAGATCGCCAGTTTCTGTGAGGTATTCCGCTAATCGAATCTCTTCTTTAAAACTTTCATAGGGAACTGGTGCAGATCCATGGTGGGCATCCATGATTTGAAGATGAACGGTATTTGAACCGACATCGAGGATCCCGAGACGCATGAGTGAAGTGTATTGAGCGATATTTCCAATGGATGAACTACGCCTGAACTGTCGGAATTATCTCTAACTAACTCTCTACGGTAAGATTTGGGCCTGCACTTCACGAGTAAGTGCCCTTATTTATGGAGTTTCTCTTCAATGCCAAAGACCCAAGCACACCTCAAAGACCTGCCTGTAAAGACCCGCGACAGCATCCGTAACGTCGCGATCATTGCTC